>NZ_JZIR02000044.1:0-8850 GCF_000961955.2 Hymenobacter sp. AT01-02 | reverse complement strand
TGAAGTTCGTGAGAAGCTAGGCCAGCAACGTGCAGCAGCAAAAGCTGCGAAGCTAATGGTAGGGTATTTAGGCAAAATCTAGGCAGTCCACGCCGTTTCTGTTTCAGCCATTACAAATACCAAAAAAGGCGGCACGTGCTTAGCACGTGCGCCTTTTTTGGTATTTGTAATGGCTTTCTACGCTGCCCGCAGTTGCTTTAAAGGCGACTGCTCGAATTTCTCCCGGGCGTACTCCAAGTCAATAACTAATTCCTTGGTGTCTGTCTCCGAAGGCATGTCGAACATGGCGTCTGTCATAATGCTTTCGCAGATGCTGCGCAGACCACGGGCGCCGAGCCGGTATTCATCGGCTTTCACCACAATATATTCTAGAGCGCCCTCGGAAAAGCTGAGTTGCACACCCTCCATGTCAAAGAGGCGCTGGTACTGCTTCACGATAGAGTTCTTCGGCTCTGTCAGGATTTTGCGCAGGGTAGCGTGGTCGAGCGGGTTCAAATGGGTTAGCACAGGTAAACGGCCAATTAGCTCGGGAATAAGGCCGAACTGCTTCAAGTCTTGGGCCGTCACGTAGCGGAGGAAGTTCTGCGTGTCGATCTTCTCGTCTAACTGGGTTTTGGCAAAGCCAATGGGCTTGGTGTTAAGACGAGTTTTGATAATGCGGTCAATACCCACGAAAGCGCCGCCGCAGATGAAGAGAATGTTCTCGGTGTTCACCGTAATCATCTTCTGCTCGGGGTGCTTGCGGCCACCATGCGGCGGAACATTTACGGTAGTGCCTTCCAGCAGCTTTAGCATAGCCTGCTGCACGCCCTCACCGCTCACGTCGCGCGTGATGCTGGGGTTATCACTCTTCCGCGCAATCTTGTCAATCTCGTCGATGTATACAATGCCGCGCTCAGCCGCTTCCACATTGTAGTCGGCGGCTTGCAGCAGGCGGGTCAAGATGCTCTCCACATCTTCGCCTACATAGCCTGCTTCTGTCAGCACAGTGGCATCGGCAATGCAAAAGGGTACTTGCAGAATATTAGCCAGCATACGGGTCAAGAAAGTTTTGCCCGTACCCGTTTCGCCTACCATAATGATGTTCGATTTCTCAATTACTACATCATCTTTCTGCGGCTTTTGCATCAGGCGCTTATAGTGGTTGTACACCGCCACCGACATCACCTTCTTCGCCTCATCCTGGCCTACCACGTACTGGTCGAGGTACTCCTTCATTTCGCGCGGCTTCACGAGGTTGAACTTCGGCGCTTTTGAATTTGCCCGAATCTTATTTTCCTCGTTCAAGATTTGTTGGGCCTGTCCCACACACCGCTCGCAGATGTGTGCGTTAATACCCGAAATCATCACGGAAACATCTTTTTTGCTCTTACCGCAGAAGGAGCACGTTATATCTGCCATTGCCAAAGGAACTCACAGGGTAGGGGATAGGTAACTTTCGCTAACCTACCTCAAAGGTACGAAAAGGCCAACGCCCCGCAGCCTTAAAAAAGTGCCAGCGGATTTGGCCTCTACTAAAAAGAAAAAGCCCGCCAAAGCGGGCTTTTTCCGTAACGTCGTCATGCTGAGTGGGTCGAAGAATGGTAAGTATTGCCGAGTAGCACGTAATTAAATACGCACCTCGGCAGTTTACCCATCCTAGCTCGGCATGTTAGCTAGAGAGGTACTAGGCTTTCTTTTTCTCTAGTACCTCGTCAATCAGGCCGTACTCCTTGGCCTCATCAGCACGCATCCAGTAGTCACGGTCGGAATTGTCGTGAATTTCCTGGTAGGTTTTGCCAGTGTGCTCAGCTAAGATGTCGTACAGTTCTTTCTTGAGCTTTAAAATCTCGCGGGCCGTAATCTCGATATCTGACGACTGACCTTGGGCACCGCCCGAAGGCTGGTGAATCATGACGCGGGCGTGAGGTAGGGCCGAACGTTTGTCTTTCGCACCACCAGCCAGCAGTACAGCACCCATAGACGCTGCCAAGCCAGTGCAGATGGTAGCCACGTCGGGGTTTACATACTGCATGGTATCATAAATCCCTAGGCCAGCATATACCGAGCCGCCGGGGGAGTTGATATAGAGCAGAATGTCTTTCTTGGCGTCTACTGACTCCAAAAATAGCATCTGCGCAGTCAGGATGTTAGCAATGTAGTCGTCTACAGCCGTGCCCAGGAACACAATACGGTCCATGATCAGGCGCGAGAATACGTCAATCTCGGCGAAGCGGGTCGGACGCTCTTCGATTACCGAACGGGTCATGTTCGAAGGAAGCATCATACCAGAGCGCACTTGGCCCTCTACGTGTTGCAGGTACTGATCTACGCCCAGACCACTGAGGCCTTGACCTTTAACAGCAAACTTGCGGAATTCTTCTTTATTCAGCATGTCAGAAAATTAGGAGAAGTGAGGTGGCACAATGGATACCGCAAAGGCAACAAAAAAGCCCTCACGGCAAGTAAGGGCTTTTTTGTTGGTTCGAAAACCGAAAATGTTAGCGCTTAGCCAGCATTCTGATTGCGGAAGTCCTCGGCCGAAATCGGGTTGTCATTAACAACAACTTTGCCGCGCAGGTTTTCAAGTACTTTCTCTGCCAGAATGGCCTCATACTCGTTCACGTAGTTTTTGCCGTTCTCCTGACGCAGGAAGTTGTCAGCAAAGCCACGCACTGATTCTTCCAGCTCTGGGGTCATTTCCATGTTGAACTGGCCCAGAATCTTCTGCATCGTGCGGTCTACGATTTCCTCGTTCGATACTTTCAGCTCACTCGCCTCTACTACCTTGTTGCGGATCAAGGACCACTTCAGCTCCTTCTCGTAATCCTCATAGTGCTCTTCTACTTGCTCCGGGGTCAGTTTGCCCTCGTTTGCACGTACCAACCACTTCTTGAAGAACTCCTTAGGAATTTCGATAGTGGTGTTTTCCAGCATCTTGTCGATGATCTGGCGGTTTACCAGGTTATCCGACTCCCGGTCGTAGTTCTCTTGTACCGTCGAGCGAACTTTCTCATCGAAGTCTTCTTTCGAGGTTACAATGTCCTTACCGAACACTTTGTCGAACAGCTCCTGATTGAATTCAGCAGGTACTGAGCGCTGTACTTTCTCTACGTTCAATACATATTCGCCTTCTACCGTGCCAGCTTCTTCCTTGCTCATGCCGGAGAAGTTAGCAATGGCAGCAGCATCACCGTCGAAAGCATTTTTCAAGTCGAAAGTGATAGTGTCGCCAGCTTTTACGCCTACAAACTTGTCAGCATCGTTCTTCAGCTTGTTGGTAGGTAGCAGCACTACGCGGCCTTCACCTTCGTCATCAGCCTTCTTCAGCTTACCGTAGATGTAGTCGTTTGCTTCCGACGTTTCGGGCTCCGACGTCTCACCGAACTGGCGCTCCAACTGCTCGTACGTTTCTTTTAGCGTGTTTTCGTCGAGGTCAACTTTGTGACGGTCAACGGAAACAGCCTGATCAGCAGGTAGTTCAAACTCGGGCAGCAAGCCTAACTCAAACTGGAAGGAATAGTCCTTCTGGTTGTCGAAGTCTACGTCGGTAGGAACCGGTAGGGGCTCACCCAGAATTTTGAGGTTGTTTTCTTTGATGTAGTCATCAACTGACTTGCTCAGCAAGCCGTTGATTTCTTCCACCAGAATACCTTTTCCGTACATTTTGCGCACCAGCGTCACCGGTACTTTACCCGGGCGAAAACCTTTGATCTGCGCCTTTTTGCTATAGTCTTTCAGCTTGCTTTCTACGGCGGGAGCGTAGTCAGCCTCCGTGAGGTTTACTGTCAGGATGGCATTCAGCTGGTCGTCTTTCTTGTCGAGGGTAATGTCCAAAACGGGTGTCGGTTAAGGGTACTACGGTGTAAATAGCGGGCCAATGAAACCCGGTAAAAAAAAGAAACCCCCAACGGGTGGGTTGAGGGTTTAAAAAGCGGTTTCACAAACTCGGAAACCAAATAAAGTGCGGATGGAGGGACTCGAACCCACACGCCTTGCGGCACCAGATCCTAAGTCTGGCACGTCTACCAATTTCGCCACATCCGCGTCTGAGGCCGTCTGCCTCGGGGCCGCAAAACTACACAAGGTGTTTTGAAAAACAAGCACTGATTTCTAAAAATTCTTGTGAAGCCGACTTATTCACCTCATTGCACCAACCAAACAGGGTACGTGTTACCGTAGTACTAGTGGGTTTCTCCGTTTCGGCCTTAGCGAAACCTTAGGCCACTTCTCGTACCTTAGCAAGTAGTATCCTGCGGCGCCTATTGCGTCGCCCCGCGTACCATGTCTACCGTTATCGACCCTGAAGTAGAGCGTCAAGAAATTTTGCGCCACTACCGCCGCTTGTTGCGTACCGCTAAGCCTTACTTGAAGGAAGGCGACGCAAAACTCATTAAGAAGGCCTTTAATACTTCCCTGGAAGCGCATAAAGAAATGCGTCGCAAGTCTGGGGAGCCTTACATTCTGCACCCACTAGCTGTAGCGCAGATTGTTGTAGAAGAAATTGGCCTGGGCACTACCAGCATTATCGCGGCCCTGTTGCACGATGTGGTAGAAGATACACCCTGGGAAATTGCCGACGTAGAGCGGGAGTTTGGCGCTAAGGTAGCCCGCATTGTAGACGGCCTCACCAAGATTTCTGGGGTCTTTGATTACGGTACATCTGAGCAGGCCGAGAACTTCCGAAAAATGCTGCTGACTCTCTCAGATGATGTGCGAGTCATTCTGATTAAGCTAGCCGACCGGTTGCACAATATGCGGACGCTGGGCTCTATGCCCCGGCACAAGCAGCTCAAAATAGCTTCCGAAACCATCTACCTCTACGCCCCGCTCGCGCACCGCCTCGGCCTGTACGCCATAAAAACAGAGCTAGAGGACCTATATCTGAAGTATACAGATACGGAGGTGTACAATGAGCTAGTGAATCGGGTGCGGCAGAGTAGGGCCGCTCGCAACCGCTTCATCAAAGAGTTTGTGCTGCCTATTGATGATGAACTCAAGGCACAGGGGTTCGGCTATGAAATAAAAGGCCGGCCGAAAAGCATCTATTCCATTCTTAAGAAAATGCGCAAGCAGAACATCACCTTCGACGAGGTGTATGACTTATTTGCCATTCGGGTGATTTTAGATGTGCCACCAGAGCAGGAAAAAGCCGCTTGTTGGCAGGTATATTCAATTGTGACGGACTTTTACCAGCCCAATCCTGACCGTTTGCGCGATTGGGTGAGCACGCCTAAGGCCAACGGATATGAGAGCTTACACACTACCGTCATGTCGCGCACTGGGCAGTGGGTAGAAGTGCAAATCCGGAGTCGCCGCATGGACGATATTGCCGAGAAAGGCTACGCAGCCCACTGGAAATATAAAGATAGCGGCACGCCCCAGCCAGAGTCAACTTTGGAAGCTTGGATCAATAAGGTGCGGGAGATGCTCGAAACCAATAACTCTAGCGCCTTAGAGTTTATGGACGAGTTTCGGCAGAACCTCTTCGTGAAGGAGGTGTACGCCTTTACTCCCAAGGGCAAGCTCGTCATCTTACCGGACAAAGCTACCGCCCTCGACTTCGCCTTTGAGATTCACACCCACATTGGTCTACAGTGTCTAGGAGCCAAAGTCAATCAAAAGCTTCAGCCGCTGAGCTACCAGCTGCGCAATGGCGACCAGGTAGAGATTCTAACGTCGCACAAGCAGAAGCCCACGGAAGAGTGGTTGCAGTACGTTACTACCTCTAAAGCACGTACGCGCATTAAGGATTGGCTACGTGACGACCGTAAAGCTAAATCTGAGGATGGACGGTTTCTCGTGGAAAAGCGCCTGGAACTATTGGGTATTGAATATTCACAGGACAATCTGAATCGGTTGCTGGCTCGCTTCAATACTTCCAGCGCCCCAGAGTTCTTCTACCGGCTGGCCATCGGGCAAATCGACGGTCGAGAAATCAAAACAGATCTGTTTGACCCCAGCATAGAGGCCCCCCGTCTGCCATCCAAATTGCAGCCTAAAGCGTTCGACCACGAAGTACAGAAAGTGCGTGGCGTGAATGCCAACATGCTGGTAATTGGGGAGCGAACCGACAAATTCGACTATAACATTGCGCCCTGTTGTAATCCTATCCCCGGCGACGATGTGTTTGGCTTCGAAACAGAGCAAGGCATTGTCATTCACCGAACATCTTGTCCTAAAGCTGTACAGATGATGTCTAACTTTGGCAACCGCATCGTCCGGGCTAAGTGGACAGAACAACTCGAACTAGCTTTTTTGGCGGGTATCCGCATCAAGGGCTCGGATAGGGTAGGGCTAGTAAATGATGTCACGCGCATCATCAGCAACAGCCTGAAAGTGAACATGCGCTCCATCACCATTGACTCCGACGATGGCATGTTTGAAGGGCAGATTATGGTATTTGTAAATGATACCGCCCACCTTACAAAACTGATTCAGCGCCTGTCGAAAGTGAGCGGAGTGTTGCAAGTGGAGCGCTTTGACTCCTGATTCAGTTCTTAAAAGTCTTTAAGAAAAGCAGTGAGTACAAAACAGTACAAGTAACAGCGGCAAGGATAGGCGCAGGTACTTTATGTAGCGCGTTGTGGCTCAAACTTCTACTTAGCTCGTTGGTTTTCACCTTCTATAATAAGGCCCCATACAATGCCTGTCATCGAAAAGCATCTGGACAAAGAAAAGTACGAGGAGGTGAAGAAGATATTCACTGCTTACCTCGAAAATAAGGGTCTCCGCAAGACGTCTGAGCGATACGCCATTCTCGAAGAGATTTACTCCCGCACGGGTCACTTCGACGTTGAAGAACTGTATGCTGGAATGAAGGAACAAGGCTTACAAGTAAGTCGTGCTACAGTATACAATACCCTCGACCTGCTGGTAGAACATGGCCTAGTGAGCAAGCACCAGTTTGGTCGTAACCTTGCTCAGTATGAGAAGAGTTACGGGTACCGTCAGCATGATCACGTCATCTGCACGGAGTGCCATAAAGTAGTGGAGTTCTGTGATCCGCGCATCCATGGCATCCAAACCATGGTCGGGGAGTTGCTCAACTTCCATATCTTGCACCACTCTTTGAACCTTTACGGTGTGTGCGGCGACTGCCGTGCGAAAGCCGCTGCTCGCTCTTTAGCCGAATGAAAACTGATACTGCTGTCCGAGACGGCATCCTCTTCGTGCGCCTTTCTGGCGACCTGATCGGTAGTCCCGATACGCAACAATTGCTGCAAAGCGTTGACCAGCACCTTGGTGATGAACTGCGCCATTGTACTGTCGATCTGTCGAGCATCCGCTACATTAACAGCACCGGCATTGGCGTGCTCGTTTCATTGCTGACAAAATTCCGCAGCCGGGGTGGTGAAATGGTGTTGATCAACCCTGCTGACCACCCGCGCAAAATGCTGGCTTTAACTAAACTGAACGCTATTTTTTCCATTGCGGACGATGAGGAATCGGCCGCCCAACAACTGAAAGCCGCGAACTAATGCCCGTTGACGTACTAGTAGGATTGCAGTGGGGGGATGAAGGTAAAGGCAAAATTGTCGATGTACTAGCCCCCACCTACGATGTAGTAGCCCGCTTCCAGGGCGGCCCCAATGCGGGGCATACTCTCACTTTCGATGGGGTGAAGCATGTCTTGCACCAAGTACCATCTGGAATTTTTCATCCCCACATTATTAATGTGGTAGGTAATGGAGTAGTACTTGATCCGGTAGTATTCCGTCAGGAACTCCAGAAGCTTACAGATCGAGGCGTCAACTGGAGCCAAAACCTATACATTTCGCGGAAAGCACAACTGATTTTGCCTTCGCACCGTGCTCTTGACCGCATCAACGAAGAAGCACGAGGTGGCAGCAAAATAGGCTCTACTCTAAAGGGCATTGGCCCTACCTATCAGGACAAGATCGGCCGGACTGGTCTCCGTGTAGGTGATATTCTCTTGCCCGATTTCCAGGAACGTTACCAAGAGGCAGTATCGCGTCATGCTACCCTTGCTGAATTCCATGGCCGCGGCCTCGAAATAGAAGAGTTCGAGGCCGATTTCTTTTCAGCCATTGAATTCCTGCGCACCCTACAACTCTCCGATACAGAGTACCTACTCAACGACTTGTTGAAAGAAGGCAAAAGCATCTTGGCCGAAGGTGCCCAAGGATCTATGCTGGATGTTGACTTTGGTACCTACCCCTTTGTCACTTCGTCTAGTACCATTGTTGCTGGTGCCTGCACCGGCCTTGGCATCGCCCCGCGCCATATAGATAAAGTATACGGTATTAGTAAGGCATATTGCACGCGTGTAGGTAGCGGACCCTTTCCAACGGAGCTACATGACGAAGTAGGAGAGCAAATTCGGGCTGCTGGACGTGAGTTTGGTGCTACTACTGGTCGCCCTCGCCGCTGTGGTTGGATTGACTTACCCGCCCTGCGGTATAGCATCATGCTCAACGGGGTGACCGAAATTCATCTAATGAAGGCTGATGTGTTAGACGAATTCGACGAAATTCGGGTCTGCACTCATTACATACTGCCCAATGGAGAGCAGACAGATCACCTACCCGACCACGGAGACTTACAGAATGTAACCCCCGTGTATATTGATCTGCCTGGATGGCGCACCGAATTGACATCAATTTCTGACCCAGCAGCACTACCATCCCCACTTACTGACTACATCAAGTTTCTTGAGCAACGGCTTGACGTGCCTGTTCGCATTGTGAGCGTAGGTCCAGACCGTGTCAGCACTCTGCACCTGCAATAGACACGTTCTAGATAATAAAGAAAGGCGGCTAGGAATACTAGCCGCCTTTCTTTATTATCTAGAACGTGTCTATTGCAGGTTAGTATACACTATGTATACAATGTCCCTTCAATATGAGG
>NZ_JZIR02000043.1:0-39600 GCF_000961955.2 Hymenobacter sp. AT01-02 | reverse complement strand
GGCCGGCAGCTGCGCCAGTGAGGGCGTCACCAGCTCGCGCACGGGAGCAGCGGGGGCCGCTAGTGGGGCCTGAACGGGTGGGGCTTGGGGTGCTACGGCCGGCGGCACCGGAGTACTCGTTGCTGCCAGACCCAGGTTTGCCAAGGAAGGGAGCTTGCCCGCTGGCGGAGCTGCTGCCGCTACAGGTGCCAGTGGTGGCACCGGAGCTGGCACCACAACGGGCGGAGCCGTAGCTGCTGGCTCGGGGGCCGCCACCACAGCCGAAGCAGTTATGGGGGCCGTGTTAGCCTGTTCTTCGCGCGCAACCGCCGGCACCGCCGGGCTGGCTACTTGGCTGGCATCGGGCACCAGATACAGGGAGGCTCCATTGTAAAAGTTCTGGTAGAAAGCGAGGTCAGCGGCCGAATTCATGCGTTGAGAGCAGCAAGAGTACTAAGGTTACTAGAGAGGCTATGCGTTACTATTTCTACTTAAGATAAGTAAGGATAATAGATTAATGGCATGCTAGATATGATAACAACTAGTGCTTACTCTCCCAAAGAGAAGTAGGCGCGTAGTTCTGTGGCGTCCGATGGTTTCATGCGGCCGGCTAGTACTAAGCGGAGCTGCCGCCGACGCAATGCGCCTTCGTAGAGGTGAACCTCTTCGGGCGTCTCTGGCATGGCGTCGGGTACGTCAATAGGGCGGCCCGATTGGTCGACGGCTACGAAAGTGAAAAAGGCCTCGTTAGACTTTATTTTGGTGCCGCTTGGAATGTCCTCCGCCCATACGTCAATGTGCACTTCCATGGAGGAGCTGAACGCCCGGGTTACTTGCGCTTCCAACGTAACTACGCTACCCAGCTTGATGCCCTCCCGGAAGGATACATTATCAACGGAGGCAGTTACTACAATGCGGTTGGAGTGCCGCTGGGCTGAAATGGCCGCAGCTACGTCCATAAGGTGCATCATGCGGCCGCCCATTAGGTTATTGAGCGTGTTTGTGTCGTTGGGGAGCACCAGCTCGGTCATGCGAACGAACGAGTCTTGTACGGGCTTTTGTTTGCGCATCATGCGGGAAAGACTTCTAAGAATTTGCTGCAAAGATAGGAGCCCGGTTTGCTACTTGGTGCCTTTGCGTGAGGGGCAGGCCGATACGGGCCAGGTCATGCTACCCAGCTTCCGCGTACTTGCCCGGCAGGAGGTAGAAATCTAGCACCTCGTTGCCGCCATGAGAGGCTGCCCCACGTTACTTACTGCACCAGCAGGCGAGTTGTGTAGGTTTTATCGGCTAGCGTGAGTTGCACTACATATACCCCGTGGGCCAACTGGTTTGGCCCGTGGAGGGCTAGCGCGTGAGTACCGGCACCGTAGGTCTTGGCCGGCAGGAAGTATACCGGGCGCCCCAGCACATCTAGCAGCCGAACCTGAGCAGTAGTAGCAGCAGGCAGCGTAAACTGAATAGCAGTTTCGGCGGTGAGCGGGTTGGGGTACACGCTTATCTGACGCGTCGTGCTTTCGGCGTTACGAGTGACAGTTGCGTCCTGAATCCGCACATTGTCGAGGAAGAATGTACTGCCCCCGCCGCTAACCATTTGAAAGCGCAGTAGAAAGCGCGGACTACGCTGCGCCGCCGCTGGAAGCGTTATACGTATGGATTTCCAGTCGGAAAGGGAGTCGGGAGCGTAGCCGAGAAAGAATTGGCTGCCTTGGGTATTGAGTACTGCGGCGGGGTAGCTAGCTAGTAGGGTCCAGCTCAGCCCACAAGTAATGGAATAGTAGACGTGAAGCCCGTCCGTTACGGAAGACGACCGGAGGCCGTACGCGCGGTCGAACACGAGCTGGGTAGTGCCGTGATGGGAGACAAATTGATATTTGGTGAGGTAAGCGTGCTGATGGTACCCGCTGCCAAGCTGCTGTTGCGCACCTGCACGTAAGAGGATCCTTGGCTGGCTACTGCGCCCGTTTCCCGTTCCCAGCGAGGGGCACTAGCCGATGTGGCCGACGAAGTGCGTAGCCAGTTACGTAGTGAGGGTGCCGGATATAGGTTGGGGAAGTTTACGTTCTCAAACGACTCGGCAAGCGGACCAGTCTCACCAGAGTTTGGTCCTGTCACCGACACCAAATCGGTTTGGGTGAGGGTGCCCCGACCATCGGGGGTTGTTATGGTAAGGGTAGCCGCATATACGCCCGCCGCGCGGTAAGTTACTACCGGGTGGCGTGCCGTGGAAGTAGCCGGCTCCCCACCCGGAAACGACCAGCTGTACTGTGAGGTGGCAGCGTTGAAGGTAAAATTGTACGAATAGTCCGTAAACGTTACCGCGTTGCCCTCGCATACAAGTTGGGTTGAGGGCCGGAAAGCAACTACTGGCGGGCAGGGCGCGGCAGAACCCTGCGCTGCATCATCGGTGCCAGTGGCGCGCAGGTTCGTCGCCGAAACGAGCGTGCTGCGGCAGGTAAGAAAAAGCGAGGCCCGCATAACTTCCTTCTGCCCCTGCGTAAACATGCGCGAACAGGTGGCGTAGTCCATGTAGTTCTGCACGTTGCAAGCACCCCACAGGGTGAGAAGGCCAAGTTGCAATCTAGGTTGGAGCCGATGGTATTGGGCGTGTCTGCAATGCCATCATCAATAGAGCAATTGGAGGCCAAGCCCGGCGTATTGGAGCCGCCCCAAGTATGCCGTAACCCGAAGTAGTGGCCTACCTCATGCGTGAGCGACCGAAAGCAGAAGTTGCTACCACAAGACCGGCCAATGCTTCCAAACTGAGCGCTGCGGATCACAATGCCATCCAGCGTAGCGCTCGGGCAGGGTAGGAAAGCGTAGCCGCCCGCCCCGTTGGCCGTGCTTACTACCCATATATTAAGGTAGCGGTTAGGGTCCCACCGAATTAGGTTCTTTACGGTGTTGTCGCCCACATTGGTCAAGGTAGAGTACGTACGCGTGATGCCCGTAGTGCAGGAGCCGGTGGGGTCGCGGGTAGCTAGGCGAAACCGAAAGCCTACGTTAGCATAAATAGGCTGAAAATCAGTTAGTACATCGGCCGTGTCTGGATTGGTTTTGCTGAAATCCAAGTTGAGCAGCTGGATAGCATTGGCCACTTGGGCATCAGAAATATCATCGGTGCCACCCGTGTGAATAACGTGAACCACCACGGGCACCGTCACATCGGGCTGGGCAAGCAGGCGGGCCCGGTCGGAGGCAGACAGGCTGGCTACTTGCAGCAAAAAGTTCTGGTAGTCGCGGGCTGCGCCAGGGTTGCGAGCAAATTCAGCTTGCTGCACACTATCAAAAGCACATCCGTAGCCCGAGCGATGCTCGGGATGAAGGTTGCGCTGCGCCTGTACTGGCCCTTTCACCAGCAGACCTAGCAGCAACCACAGCAGAAAGCGTAGTTTTTGGACCATAAGTACTAAGGAAGTAGTAGCAGTGGGAGATATTCGGCTCCGATAATAGGCCCTGCTAGCAGCGGTATAAGGGGCTACAGATAGTCTGCCTGCCCAAGATATACACAAAGTCCGACTGGCAGAAGCGGCCCTGCCAATGCCAAATGCAGTTTCCGAGAATATCTCGTACTACTACTAGTAGTTCGCTGCGGTAACCTAGCTTTCCTTAGAGGCTAATGGGTGTCACACTCGCTGTCGTGGGGTTGTTGGTAGTAGGAAAAGACTACTGCTACTGCTGCCAACCCGCGCGCCCTAGGAGTGGCACAAAGCGGAACTCCTCAAACACTTCCCGCGAAAATTCCTCCTCACTCTCCCGTACAACGCGCATCATCCGTTGCGTTTGGGCATCACCCACTGGAATCACCAGCGCGCCGCCTATACGCAGTTGTCGCAACAGGGGGCGGGGCAGGGTCGGTGAGCCAGCAGTTACCAGAATCTTGTCGAAAGCGGCCTGATCGGGCAGACCTACTGAACCGTCGCCGCAATACAGGTGGGCAGCGCGGTTCAGCGCCGCCAAGCGCTTTCGCGTGCGCTCATACAATACCGGCTGATACTCGATGCTCCATACCTGCGACACTAGTTCGAGCAGCACGCAACACTGGTAGCCCGAGCCAGTCCCAATCTCCAACACCCGATCCTGGGGCTGCAGGCGCAGCAGTTCGGTTTGGTACGCTACCGTGTAAGGCTGCGAAATGGTTTGGCCCTCGCCAATGGGAAAGGCTTTGTCCTGGTAGGCGTGAGCTTGAAAGGCAGGGTCGAAGAAGAGGTGGCGCGGAACGGTGCCGATGGCCGCCAACACCCGCTCGTCGCGGATGCCCTTGCGGCGCAGCTCTTCTACAAGGGTGCGGCGGGCGCCACGGTGGCGGTAAGTATCAGCGTGCATGGGAAAAAGCAAAAGGTGGCAGGCTTCGGCAATGGCCGCCCGCAAAATGCGGGTAATTCCTACCTTTGCCATGCTCCAAAACTAACCCGTAAGGTGCGTTGGGAGCCTGAATAAAATGCGAAACTACGGCTTCGCACCCACTTTACCCACCTGACAACTGGCCGGCGCGGTCAGTTCTTTCGCCCTTGATTCGCACCTTCCAAAAACTGAAGCTGATAGGAGCCGACTTTATAGCGGCCCTGCTGGCATGGGTTTGCTTCTTTCTGCTGCGTAAGTACCTGCTCAGCGAAATTACGGAAGGCTACCACTTCACGGAAGTGGCTTTCTTCTTTCTCTCCGGCTCGGCCTTTATGATTGCCGCATTCTGGACCGTACTCTACACCTTGATTGGCGAGTACCGCGACATTTTCCGAAAGTCGCGCTTGGCCGAAATCATTCGCCTTGGTCGCGTGTCGGTGCTTGGTGCCGTGGTCATCTTCTTTGCCTTGCTCCTCGATGACCAAGGCGTGCAGAACTACCAAGCGTACTACAAAACCATTACGGCGTACTTTCTGCTGCACTTTCTGCTCACGGCCATCCTGCGCGTGTGGGCTATTAGCAGCGTGCAAAAGCTGGTACGAGGGGGCGTCATTAGTTTCAATACCTTGTTAGTAGGTTCCAATACGCTCGCCCGCGACACCTATCAGGAACTTCTGCGCACGGGGCGCCACTTGGGCCTGAAAATAGTAGGAGTAGTTTCCGTGGGCGATACGGTGGATGAGGATTTGGCGGCTGAAGTGCCCACGCGGGGCTCCTATCATCGGTTGCCGGCCCTCATTCGGGTGCTGAAGGTGGAGCAGGTAGTAATTGCCATCGAAGCTTCCGAGCACCGGGTAGTAGAAGAAATTCTGGCCTTACTAGAAGGTACTCCGGTTCGGATCAGCATCCTGCCCGACCTCTACCAAATGCTACTAGGCTCCGTGAAGGTGAGCCACGTGTTTGGTACTCCCCTCATCGAAATCAAGCAGGACCTGCTACCCGTGTGGCAAAAGGTGCTCAAGCGTGCACTCGATGTGGGCGTTTCCATCGTGTTCTTGCTACTGGCCTGGCCCGTGTATGCCTTCACGGCCATCATGGTGAAACTCTCGTCGCCGGGGCCCGTGTTCTACTCGCAAGTGCGCATCGGACAGTTTGCCCAGCCGTTTCATATCTATAAGTTCCGTTCCATGTACGTGGATGCTGAGGCCCTGGGGCCAGCCCTTTCCTCCGACCATGACCCGCGTATTACGCCTTGGGGCCGCTTTATGCGTAAGGTTCGGCTGGACGAGCTACCCCAGTTTTGGAACGTCATCAAGGGCGATATGAGCATTGTGGGCCCGCGCCCCGAACGACAATACTTCATTGACCAGATTGTGCAGCTCGCCCCCCACTACCGTCACTTGCACCGCGTGCGGCCGGGTCTCACCAGCCTAGGGCAGGTAAAATATGGCTACGCCGAAACCGTTCCGCAGATGGTCGAGCGGCTTAAGTTCGACATCCTCTACATTGAGAATATGAGCTTGTCGATGGACTTCCGGGTAGTGCTGTACACGCTCAAAATTATCATTGAAGGCCGCGGAAAATAAATCGACTGGCCCTGTTCCTGAGTAGCACCACCACGAGCTACCCCAATTACACGTACTAAGCAGCCTACTTCATTAAGCTGCTTCTCGCTTTACTTTTTTTAGACATCATGTTCACTGGAATAATTGAAACCTTAGGCACCATTACGGATGTGCGCCGGGATGAAACCAATATTCACTTCACCGTAACTTCCAGCTTCGCGCCGGAGTTGAAAATTGACCAGAGTGTAGCCCACGACGGTGTTTGCCTAACCGTGGTGGCAGTAGATGGGTCGGCCAATACCCACGTTGTTACGGCCATTGATGAAACGCTGCAGAAAACCAATTTGAGCCAGTGGCAGCCTGGCCGGCAAGTAAACCTAGAGCGGTGCTTGGCCGCCAACGGCCGCTTTGATGGGCACATTGTGCAGGGCCACGTAGACTTGACCGCCACCTGTGAATCGGTGACGGACCAGCACGGCTCTTGGGTGTTTCGCTTCCGTCATGAGGTAGGCCCCGGCCGCGTAACCGTAGAAAAAGGCTCCATCTGCATAAATGGCACCAGCCTCACATGCTTTGATAGCACTGATGACGGCTTTTCCGTAGCCATCATTCCTTACACGTATGAGCACACAACCTTCCAGCACCTGCGCCCCGGCGACCAGGTAAACCTGGAGTTTGACATTGTAGGCAAGTACGTGGCCAAACTGTTAGGGCGCTAAAAATAGGGCTTTCTACAACAGGCGGTGGCCTGATTACGTACCACTTACGTAACCATCCATCTGTTTGAAGCCATGTCAAAACGCGAACTAATAGAGCCCACCGAGGGTGATAAGCGCTACGTGCGCCGCAACGAAAAAGGAGAGTTTACCAGTTCGGTTGATTTAAACCGTTCCTTGTCTGGAGATGACCGCACCAACTCGAAGGTCACGAGTAAGCCTGGGCAGGGTGATAGAGGTGACGGTCATACGGGCAAGCGCAGACCCGCCAAGAAATAGTTTATCCCTCAACACGCAGCAGGCCCCGCAGGAATATACTGCGGGGCCTGCTGCGTGTTGAGGGGTATGGATACAGCCAGTCCTTAGTGCTGCTAGGCAACGACAGGTTCCGCAATGGGGGCCGCTGTGGGCCACCACCGGGCCGATAGCCGCTGGTAGACTTTGGCGCACCCCCACGCCAGAACGCAGCCCAGCAGGGTGCCCGCCAATACATCTGAGGGAAAATGTGCGGCCAGGTACATGCGACTGTAGCTTACAATAGCCGCCCACAGAAAAAGAAACCACTTGGCTACCCGATAGCGCCGGGGCAGTACCAGCGCCACAAAAACAGCCAGGGAAAAAGCATTAGCGGCGTGCGAGGAAATAAAGCCGAACTGCCCGCCGCAGCCGTTTACTAGGTTAAGAGTAGCAGACAGGTCAGGGTCGTGACAGGGACGCAAGCGGGCAAAGTACGGCTTGAAAAACCGACTCGATATCATATCGGCCAGGGCGACACTCAAGCCGAGCAGGGGCAGCAGCAGAAAAGCGCGCCGCTGGTACAAGTAGGCGAGTACCACTAGTAGCACAAAATAGGCAGGAAACCAGACGAAGCGTTCTGAAAAGAACACCATCCACGTATCGAGGCGGGGAGTGCGGTGGGCATTAGCGGCAATGAGAAGCCACCGGTCGAGGGCTTGGAGCTGCTCTATCAAGCGAAAATTGGGTTTTCAGAGGCCCATTCCACGCCTTTGCGCAGCCACTGCTGGGTAGCGGCTTCGGGCGAGCCAGGCTCGGGTTGTAGGTTGTAGTGCCACTCGGCTTGCGGGGGCAGGCTCATAAGAATGCTCTCGGTGCGGCCCCCGGTTTCCAGCCCAAAGCGCGTGCCCCGGTCAATGGCCAGGTTGAACTCGGCGTAGCGGCCGCGGCGCACCAGTTGCCACTGCTTTTGCTCGGGGCTGAAGGGCAACTCCGCATTCTGGCGCATCAGCTCCGTGTAGGTGTTGCCGTATACCTCACCCACCGCGCGTACAAATGCAAATAGGGCCTCTGCATCAGCCTCTTTGCCAACCACTAAACGGTCGAAGAAGATACCGCCGATGCCGCGGGTTTCCTGGCGGTGGGGCAGAAAGAAGTACTCGTCGGCCCAGGCCTTGAAGCGGGGGTAGTAGTGGGCATCGTGGCGGGCGCAGACCTGAGCAATCTGCTGGTGAAACCACCGGGCTTGCGCCACGTCCACGTAAATCGGGGTCAGGTCCAGGCCGCCGCCAAACCAGGCCTCGCCATTGCCAGCCTCGAAGTAGCGCACGTTCATGTGGGAGATGGGCACCTGCGGGCTGCGCGGGTGCTGCACCACGCTCACGCCCGTGGCAAAGTAGCGCCGGTCGGGCATGAGCAGCTGCCGCGCCGCCGCCTCGCTCATCTCGCCTTCAACAGCGGAGAAGTTGACGCCGCCTTTTTCGATAATGTGCCCATTGGTTAATACGCGGCTACGGCCACCACCGCTACCGTGGTGTTGCCAGGCATCTTCCTGAAAGCGGGCTGTACCACCATCGGTGGCTTCAAGTTGTTGGCAGAGCCAGTCCTGAAACTGGCGCATCCACTGTTCCACGCTGTCTCGAAGGGCAGCGGCAGGTGGCGCAGCGGTAGGAAAAGGAGCGGAAGTTGACATAGAAAGCAGAAACAAAGTAGGCCGCGCAGGCAGCGTCACGCCCCCGTAGTTTTTCGAGCCACAAAGGTAGCGGTTTTGGGAGGAGCACCTACCTACTACCTATGCAGTTGCAGGGGCATTTCGGCCAACTACAGCCCATCGTTTGCTAAGCCCCCAGTGCCTACTCAGCTTGATGAGCTAGTTTAACCGTGGGAAAATGCTCTTTGAGCAAGCGCTGCAATTTCTCTGTTGTGAGGGGCTTGCTAAGCACGCCTGCAACATGCAGTGCCTGCACCCGCTCCATATCCTGGGGGTGCAGGGAAGTAGTCAGAATCACCACAACGGCCTTATGCTCCGAGGGCCAGAGGTACTGGTGGTAGTGATGCAGAAATTCAAACCCGTTCATCACTGGCATGTTCAAATCCAGCAGAATCAGCACGGGGCATTGCCCGGTATCATCGTGGCAATAGGCTTGTAGGTGGGTGAGGGCTTCGCGCCCATTGGCTGCTACTCCTATTGTCTCGGCTACGTCAAGGCGCTTGATAAGCAGTTGATTAAGGTAATTAGTCGTGCGGTCGTCGTCTACCAGTAGTACGTAAGGAAGTTTGGACATGAGCAGGGTAAGGAGGGGAGAGCGGAGCGCTACGACTTAAAGTAAACGCTGAACGTTGAGCCGGCTTGGAGGTTACTGTGTACTTCAATCCAGCCGCCCATGTTTTCAACTATTTTTTTAATCATATAGAGCCCAATGCCGCTGCCTTCTACGTGGTCGTGAAAACGCTGGAACATAGTGAACAAGTTGCGCTGGCTGTTCTCGTCTAGGCCCAGCCCGTTGTCCTGCACGCGTAGCACCACGTGGTTCGCTTCTTGTTTGGCACTGAGCTGAATACGAACTGGGCGCTCGGGATGGCGGTACTTGATAGCGTTGCTAAGCAAGTTGTACACCACGGAACGCAGGTTCTTTTCCGACAAGGAAATGAACAGCTTGGCGGCCACCTCTATTATCACTTCTGCAGTGGTTTGTTCAATTAGCGGCGCCAAATCTAATTGCACTCCTAGCACCACGGGCAGCAACTCCACCGCCACCACGGGTTGGTCGAACTCGCGCTGAAGCTTCGACACATCGGTAAGGTGGTTGATGGTTTTCTTGAAGCGGTCCACCGAGTCCTGCATCATCTGTAAGATGGGCTGCACTTCGCCTTCCGCCTGAGTAGCCGCGGGTATCTCCTGCAACAAGGCATACAGCAGCCCTTCAATGTTGCTGATGGGAGCCCGCAAGTCATGCGAAGCGGTATATACAAAGTTGTCCAGGTCGATGTTGGCGCGTTTCAGTTGCTGGTTATTCTGCTGCAACTGCAATTGGGCTTGGTCAATCCGCTCCTGGGCCAGCTTATGTTCGTGAATGTCGGTATACGTACCAATCCACTGTACTAGCTCGTGCTGCTCGTTGTACGACGGAAGTGCCCGCCCGAGCATCCAGCGGTACTCGCCGGCCAGGTTCTGAATGCGGCACTCCACCTCCCAGGGCGCATGGGTGCGCAAGCTGTCGATCCACTGGGCTTTGGCCACGGCCAAATCGGCCGGATGAATCTGTCCCCACAACTGAGTATGGGGCAGGGAAGTAAAAGGTTGCCCGGAGTAGTCAAACCAGCGGCGGTTGAGAGAGGTGGTTTCGCCTGTTGGGGTAGCTGTCCAAGCTATCTGAGGAATGCCCTCTAGCACCCTCTTGGCCTCTGCCGCCGCTCGCTCACCGGCTTGGCGGGCCGCTTCCTGCCGTTGCAATTCGGCGCGCTGCGCCGCCAAACGAGTGTTTTGCTCCGCTACATGAGCCTGAATAGCAGTAATCTCGCGCTGGGCCGACACATCCGTGACAATAACCGCTAGAGCCGAGATGTTGGCGAAATCCAGTACGTTCATGGAAAGCGAGAACGGCAGCAGCATCCCCGATTGGGTGTGCAACGATACTTCGCCCTTGGCTTTGCCCCGCCAGCCCTGGTCGACCAAGGCTTGCACGTGCTGCACAAACGAGTCAGGTACCAAGCTTAGAAAGGTACTACCCATCAGGGTCGTCAGTGGCCGACTAAGAAGGGCTGCCAGGCTGGCATTGGCGTACAAAATGGTACCGTCTTGGGCCAGGAGTAAGGCTCCCTCGTTCATTTCCTCAATGAGGGTGCGGTACACCTGGTCGGCACCTTCCAACGTGAAAATGCGGGGCCCATCGGCTCCCTGCACGGCTAGCGCGTCAATGGTTCCGGTACGGATAGCTGTAATCAAGTCCTCCGCTTCCTGCAATTGCTGACGCAGCGCAGTATTCTCCAGAGCAAGTTCTTCGGCAGGGGTAAGCGGCTGACGATCAGGCATAACTTTACATATCAGTGGGCTCAGGGGATATGCCCAGCAACGTCAACACGCGTCGTCGGTCGGAGAGGTCTCCCACGAGCCACCGGGTCAGGCCCGGCCTCTTCTTAACCAGCGTGGGGGCCGCAATGATGCGTTCCTCCTTTGCTTTCTCGGGCTGCTGATAGATGTCCACAATTAGCAGTTCGTATCGCCCCTTCAAGTACTGCTCGCAAATATCCTTTAGGTTGCGGACGGCGCGGGTCGAGTTGGGGGTAGCACCCGTGATGTACAGGTGTAAAAGGTATTCAGCCCTGGGGGCTTCCTCGTGTAGCTCTGATTCCATCCGCGCTACTTGTTCTCAACGGCACGAATATCCAAGCCTACCAATACCCGTTCTTGGTTGGATAAGTCGCCGATGATTTTGCGAATCGGAGAAGGTACTTTCCGCACCAGCGTCGGAATGGCCAAAATCTGGTCGCCCTCGGCTAGCTGCGGATGCAGCAGCAAATCAATAATTTCAATTTTGTAGCGACCTTTCAAATGCGTTTCGCAGTACTTTTTCAGGTTGGCCAGGGCGGTAACTGACTTCACCGTTTGCCCGGCAACATACAGGCGTAGTTCCCAAATTTCCTCGTCGGCGGGCGACGATGCAGATGAATCCGAAGGCGTTTGCATAGGAGGGTACTACTGATTAGGAGACGTGGAAGCGGGCTGGCGGTTGCTGTAGCCTTTGGCGAGTTGCTGACGGTTGGTAGCCAGCGCCTGCTGTCGTTGTTCTTCCTCGTGGTTTACTTGGCGAAGCTCTTCTTCGACGGACTCAAATTCCGTGCGCAAGTTGGCGATGGTGGCTTCCAGTACGCGGCGTTTGCGCTCTAGTTCCCGGTCGCGGCGCTCCGCTTCTTGTTGGGAGGCAAGTAGTTGCGACTGTTCCTGTAGCTGCTGGGTGAGTCGGCTGGCACCCGTAATAATGCCGGCCGGGCCAACAATTACGTCTAGCAGCTGTACGCCATGGTCGGTAACGAGAAACTCCCGCACTTGGTTAGAGTGGGCCATTCCCCGGGCTTTTAGGATGCTTACGCCCCGGTTCCGCTCGCCAATGCCTTCCAAGTCGCGCACATGAATCCAGGTATCAACCAAAGAAGAAACGCCTTCTTCCGTCATTTCCTGGTTAGCATTGCGGCCGCTCACCAAAGCCGTGAACAAGGCCGAAATGCCCTGCACCTTCAGCAAGTCGATAAGGCGGGTGAGCATGCCCCGCACTTCCGAAATGCTCCCTACCGACACCAAATTGCTGATGGGGTCAATGATTACGTTTTGGGGCTTGAACTCAGTAAGTAGTTTATGGATGGTTACTAAATGCTGTTCCAGGCCATTGAGGGTAGGGCGGGAGGCTTCAATGTGCAGAAGTCCTTGCGCTAGGAAGGGTTCTAGGTCCATCCCTACGGCCCGCATGTTGCGTATCAGCTGCTGGGGCGATTCCTCGAAGGCAAAAAACAAGCACCGCTCGCCCCGGCGGCAAGCTTCCAAAGCAAAGGCGGCCGACAGGGTGGTTTTGGCTGTGCCGGCGGTGCCCGTAATTAGGATGCTACTACCCCGGTACAGTCCCTTGCGGGTGAACATTTCATCGAGGCCTGGTACGCCCGTGGAGATAATATCATTGGATACGTCATGGGCTAATCGTAGCGACGTGACGGGTAATACCGAAATGCCATCCTCCGTGATGAGGTAGGGGTACTCGTTGGTGCCGTGGGTGCTGCCCCGGTATTTCACAATGCGCAGGCGCCGGGTTGTAATCTGGTTGATTACCCGGTTGTCCAGCAGAATCACGCAGTCCGATACGTATTCCTCCAGGCCTTGGCGCGTGAGGGAGCCCTCGCCGCGCTCAGCCGTAATGATGGTGGTTACGCCCTTATCCTTAAGCCAGCGGAACAGCCGCCGAATTTCAGAACGCAATACGGCTTGATTGGTAAAGCCTGAAAACAAGGATTCAATGGTATCCAGCACCACGCGCTTAGCCCCAATTGTATCAATGGCGTAGCCGAGACGAATAAAAAGGCCTTCCAAGTCGTACTCGCCCGTTTCTTCAATCTCGGAGCGGTCCACGTGCACGTGGTCGAGGCGCAGCTTTTTGTCGGCCTGTAGCTGGCGGAGGTCGAAGCCCAAGGATTGAACGTTATCGGCCAGCTCCACGGCGGTTTCCTCAAAGGCCATCAGCACGCCCGGCTCATCGTAATCTAGAATGCCGCGTACCAGAAACTCAACCGCCATTAGCGTCTTACCGCAGCCTGCACTACCACACAGCAGCGTAGGGCGTCCTTTGGGCAAGCCGCCCTCAGTAATTTCATCGAGACCATTGATGCCCGTGGGTGCTTTGGGCAGAGTAGGAAAATGGGACGCGGAAGAGGACAAATGAATAGACATAAGGAGCCAATGAGGAACGTCGGAGGGGCAAGTTAGGCAGAATAGCAGCAGAGCGAACGAAATGTTTGCTTGCGCCTGGCTAGTTAGGGGAGGAATCGGCGTGCAGATTCTCTAATTGCTTGCGCAGCAGGAGCAGCACTAGCTCCTGCCGTGGCACTCCAAAGCGGACGTCCGTGGGGAAGGCTACCGTTTCGCCAGTTTGCCGGAAGCCGTGGCGCGCATACCAGGCTAGCAACTCGTGCCGCACGGAAATGACGGACATCAGAATACTGGTGCAGCCGAGGTGGCGGGCTTGCCGTTCAGCTGCCGCCAACAGGTATTTTCCAATGCCGTGGGCCTGATGGGCAGGATCTACCGTGAGCATGCCCAGGTACAAGTCAGGATGCTGATTTTTCAGGTAGACGCTGCCGCGCAACTCCCCGTTGGCGGTGCGGGCCAGTAGGAAGGTGGCCCCAGGCCCGGCCATGAGGTCGGCCAAGTCGGCGGCATCGGTGCGGGTGCCCTCAAGTAAGTCAGCTTCAGTGGTCCAGCCTTGCCGGGACGTGTCGCCGCGGTAGGCACTATTTACCAGCGCAACCAAGGCTGGAATGTCGGTAGCAGTAGCGGGGGCAATGGATAGTGCGGGTAACATGCTGCAAAAATACAGCCTTGGCGCTGAGTACCCACCTCGGGGTAGGTAGTCCGTAAGTAAGCGGGGCTGTTGCTCTCGGTTCTAACCCGTAATTTCGCCTTCCAACCCACCCCCAGCATGTCCACCCATTCCACCTCCACCCTGGAACCCGACTTTACTACCGCTCTGCCCCGCCGCTCCTTGCTGCACCGCGCGTACCTGCTCATGCGCACGGCTGATGAGTTGGCCCGTCTGTACGAAGAAAACAAGACGGTAACAGCCAAGTATGTCCACGCGACGGCCCGTGGGCACGAGGCAATTCAGTTAGCTGCGGCCTTCCAACTGCGGCCTACTGATTGTGCCACCCCGTACTACCGCGACGACGCCATGCTGCTCGGAATGGGCCTGTCGCCCTACGAGCTTATGCTCCAGCTTCTAGCCAAGCGCGACGACCCATTTTCGGGTGGCCGCACCTATTATGGTCACCCCTCCCTGCGCCGGCCTGGCTTTCCGATCATTCCTCACCAGAGTTCCGCCACTGGTATGCAGGCCATTCCGGCCACGGGTATGGCGCACGGCATCAAGTACTTGGAAGGGCAGGGGCTGCTAACCTCTGCCGATCAGCAGCCGGTAGTGCTGTGCTCCATTGGCGATGGGGCCATGACGGAAGGCGAAGTAGCAGAAGCCTTGCAAATGGCCGTGCTACACCAGCTGCCCATTGTGTATGTAGTGCAAGACAACGATTGGGGCATATCAGCTACGGGCCGCGAAATGCGCGCCATGAATGCCTATGAGTTTGCGGCTGGCTTTAAGGGCCTGCACCGCTTGCAACTCGATGGGGCCGACTTTCTGGCCAGCCACGCCGGTATGGAGGAAGCCTTCGCGTACGCCCGGCGGACGCGGGGGCCGGTGCTGGTACACGCCAAATGCCCCTTACTGGGCCACCATACCAGCGGCGTCCGGCGCGAATGGTACCGCGGCGACAACCTCACTCAGCACGCCCTTAGCGACCCCCTGCCACGCTTTCATCAGCAACTACTGAGCCTGGGTTTTGCTGAAACTGAGCTAACGGCCCTGGCGGATGAAGCGCGTACCACCGTGGCTGCCGACTACAAGCGTGCCCTAGCAGCCCCGGCCCCCGATCCCGTCACCTACCTCGACCACGAGTTTGCGCCGCCCGCTGTAATTGTAGAATCGGGAGAGCGGAGCCCTGCTAATGCTGGCAAGGCGCTAATGGTTGACGCAGCCCTGCACGCCGTGGACGATATTTTGCAGGAATTCCCCGAGGCCTTGTTCTACGGGCAAGACGTAGGCGGTGAGCTGGGCGGTGTCTTCCGGGAGGCGGCGCTGCTAGCCAAAAAGTACGGCGACGCCCGCGTCTTCAATACGCCCATTCAAGAGGCCTACATAGTTGGGAGCACGGCCGGCATGAGCGCCGTGGGCGCGAAGGCAATTGTTGAAATTCAGTTTGCGGACTACATCTGGCCTAGCCTCAACCAACTGGTAGAAGAACTAAGCAAGTCCTGCTACCTCACCAATGGCAAGTTTCCGGTGCAAAGCCTGATTCGGGTGCCGATTGGGGCCTATGGCGGCGGCGGACCCTACCACTCCGGGTCCATCGAGAGCACCTTGCTCACCATTCGTGGCATTAAGGTGGTGTACCCCAGCAACGCCGCCGATATGAAAGGACTTCTGCGGGCGGCCTTCCTCGACCCCAACCCGGTAGTACTGCTGGAGCACAAAGGCCTGTATTGGAGCAAAGTGCCCGGCACCGAAGATGCCAAAACAACGGAACCTGCTGCTGGCTACGTTATTCCCTTGGGCAAGGCTGCCGTAGCGCAGCAAGCTGACGCCGCCAAACTGCGGAACGGTGAAACCTGCGTAGTCATCACCTACGGAATGGGAGTGTACTGGGCCAAAACGGCTAGCCGTGAGCTACCGGGCCAAGTTGAAATCCTAGACCTGCGTACCCTTAACCCCCTCGACTATGATGCGGTAGAGGCGGCGGTGCGCCGGCACGGGAAAGTGTTGGTGCTTACCGAGGAGCCCTTGCTTAATTCCTTTGCCGAAAGTCTGGCCGGGCGTATTCAGCGTACCTGCTTCCGCCAGCTCGATGCGCCTGTGTTCACCTTGGGCGCGGCCAACCTGCCGGCCATTCCCCTCAATGTAGAGTTGGAGCGCCAGATGCTACCCAACGCTGAGAAGGTAGGAGCCATGCTGCAAGAGTTGCTGAACTACTAGTGTTGTGCAGCCCCTGCGGATAGGGGTGGTATAAATTACCGCCAGCACTACTCAAAAGCAACGCCCGGCTGCGCACATGCGCAGCCGGGCGTTGCTTTTGTATCTTATACCTCCTGCCCTTAGAAGGGGTAGCCGATGCCCAAGTTGAAGGCTGTTTGGTTTTCCCCAAAGCTAATGCGGCGGATAGCCCACTTATTTCCTGGGGCTGTTGGGTCGTACACCTTCGTGGCAATGTCGAGGCGCAAGATGAGGAAGCTGAAATCGAGGCGCAACCCGAAACCCGAGCCCACGGCAAATTGCCGGTAGAACTTGTTGAACTTGAACTGGGCCCCAACGCGGCTTGAGTCATTTTGCAAGAGCCAGACGTTGCCAACGTCCGTAAACAAGGCTCCTTTTATAAAGCTGTAGATGGGGAAGCGATACTCCACATTGCCTTCCAGCAGCAATTCGCCCGGCTGCTCAATATCGTAGTTGCGCTCCGTTGTTTTGTTGTTGTTCTCATCAAACTTGTACTGCGTGTAGCTGCCCGTACCCAGTCGGCGGGGTTTCCAGGCCCGCACGCTGGAGCTACCACCCGCAAACAAGTACTTGTCGTAGGGCACCAGTAGCTGCTTTTTCTCACTGTTGGGGTCTATGCTACCGTCCTCGTTTCGCGTTAGAGTAGTGGTGTGGGTCAGGGAGCGGATTGCGCCCCCCGAAAGTCGGTACACGAAGTAGGTCTGAGGCGTCAGCTTATGGTAGCGACGGTAGTCTACCGTAAACTTGGCGAAGTCATAAGTTTTCAACCGGTCGTTTGGCCCCGGCCGGGTGCTAACTACCACGGGCTGCTGTTGGTAGAGTCCGCGGGTGAGGCCCCCAATTTCCGCAAACAGACGCAGGTAGCGACCGTCGCGGGTTTCGTTGAAATCGTTAGAGTTGTAGAGGGAGGTAGCACTGAAGCTGGGTACGAACAGATTATCAAAACTGCGCAGCAAGGGCGTGTTTTGAATATTCGCTAGTTGTTGTAGCTGTTGGAAATACCCCTCGTCAATGTTCGGCGTCCTGATAATGCTCAGGTCGAAGGGCGTGAGAACGTACTGGTGGTAAACCGACCGTTGCCAAATGTAATCGTAGGTCGCTTCGATGTTAGTCCGCTGGTAGAAATCGGGGCGATTCACGAACGTATAGCTCCCGTTGAGGCGAGTACGTGGGTTATAGCGGGCCAAAAAGCGGTTGGCGCGCCATGGCACCAGAAACTGAGGTAGTACCAGGTTTACGTTGGCGCCTAGCTGCGTAGTGAGGGTAGGGTTTGCATCTACAGCACTTCGCTGCCCTTCAAAACCTGCCCGCAACCCAAACTCCAACACCTCCGCACCGCCAAATACATTCCGGATTTTCAGCCGCACGTTGCTGAATGGGCCCACCAGGGAGGCCACATAGGTGCCACCAAATTCGGTAGTTTCCTGGTACCGCTTTGCCGGCGACGCATTCAGAGTTGCATCCAGCAGGCCCCGGGTAGAATCGGCCGGAGCATCGGCCCCCCGCACGCGCCGGTAGGTAATCGTGCTAAACCGGAACATGTCCAGGTTAGCAAATTGCCGCTGGGTTAGCTGCGTGTTCTGTAAACTGTAAGGTTCTCCTGGGCGGATAGCCAGCTTACGGTCCAGCGTGCGGGTGCTAAAGCGGTGGCGGTACGCCAAGTACTTCACCGAATCGCGCTCCAGCGTGTCGCGCTGCTGTCCAAACCGCACCAGGCCCGCATCGGTAATCACGTTGAGGTTGCGGATGGTGTAGAGGCGGTGAAACTCTCCCCGACTGGGCTTGGAAATAATAGTGCGCAGGCGTACGGTACCAGGCGCAAAGCTGGTATCTGCTTCTAGGCTCACGTACTGCTCCCGGAAATCGAAGTAGCCTTGGTTTTTGAGGAGGTTCTCAATGCGGCTGCGCTCCTGCCCAATTACTTCCTCATCGTACTGGTCGCCCACCCGCAGCAAGCTCTGGGGCTGACTGGCCAGCACGCGCCGCGCCACGGCCGAGTCCCCAATATTGTAGTCGAGCTGGGTGTAGTGGAAGGGCTGGTTTTCCACTACTTGATACACCACCGTCACCCGTTGCGAATCGGTGTGGAAAGGGCTACGGAGGGTGAAGATGCGGAAAGGCGAAAATAGGCGGGTAGGTACCGTGTCCGTAGACGAAACGGAGCTGCGGAAGTACCCTTTCGACTTCAGAAATACCGCCATCTGCTCGGTGCTGGCGCGGGTCAGGGCCGAGTCATAAATGACAGGTGCCTCGCCCAGGCGCATGATGGCGTTGCCCTTGTCGAGGGCCAACTGGTGGCGGCGCGTGTGTCGCTCGCGCCGAGAGAGTAGCTTGCCCACCTGCGCCGAGTCGGTACCAGCCGCTTTAATGAGCTGGTCGTAGTGGGTCCTATCTTCATCCAGCTTGCGCTGGATGCGCTCCGGATTGTAAAAGGAGCGACCTAGCTGGTAGATTGCTAGCTTTGGCAGCGGAAACGTGCTATTCGGCTTTTGCTGCGCCAGGGCCTGTAGGCGCTCGGCCGTTGCCGGCTTAGCACCTTCCACCTTCACGCGGCTCAGCAGGTGTTGCCCCGGTTGCAGCAGGCGCAGGGGCGAGCAGCCCACTACGCCGCCTACCAGCAGCAACAAACCACCTACGGCTGTCCGCGTCATCTTTCCCGAAAAATGCCCTTGAACGGGCTTCTTGTCACGCAACGAATATGGTTTCAAAAGCAGTAGCGAAATACGTGCACGCGCTGCACCTGAAGAAGTACCGGCTCCGGCATGGCGCCTTCCTGGTGGAAGGCGGCAAAAGCGTCCGGGAGCTGCTAAGTTCTGCACTTCTAACGGAACGGTTATTCCTCACGGCCGAATTTGCCGCAAAAATCCAGCCTGAGCTGCCATCGTCCGTACCGGTGGAGGTAGTATCGGAAGAGGAATTGACTCGCCTGGGCACACTGACCACCAACAATACGGCTTTGGCTATTGCCCGCCTGCCGGAAGAAAAAGTATTGGCCCCGGCTCCTAACCAGCTGCTCCTTGCCCTCGACCAAGTGCGTGACCCCGGCAACGTAGGCACCCTCATCCGACTGGCCGATTGGTACGGCCTTGGGGGCGTTATTTGCTCGGATACGTGCGCCGACCCGTGGGCTCCCAAAACGGTATCGGCCACTATGGGGTCGTTTACCCGGGTACCCGTGTGGCAGCGCGAGCTACCCACTTGGCTCAGCTCGTTGCCGGCCAGCTTACCAGTGTATGGCGCCGACCTGCACGGCGACAACGTGCACCGCCTAACTCTGCAACCGACCGGCGTACTAGTGATGGGTAGCGAGTCGCACGGCTTAACGCCCGAGGTTGAAGCGTGCCTAACGCAGCGCCTGCATATTCCCGGCCGTGGCCAGGCCGAAAGCCTCAACGTGGCAGTTTCGGCGGCTATCCTGCTAGATAATTTCTACCGCAACGTCCAATAAGCAAGTGCGTGCCAGCTAGAGTAGTCACTCCGCAAGTACCTCGCTAATTGGCGTAAGCTGCTTGCAAAAACAGCCCCGGCAGAAGCTGCCGGGGCTGTTTGGGACATGAACAATGGAATGCTAATTCAGCAGCGACACGCCAAAGCTGAGGGTTTGAGCCTGAGGGCCGCGGTTGTTTTTAAAGGTGTCATTAAGGTTGTATTTCACGAACAAATCGATGCCGCGCACCCCAATGGCACCTTGCAGGCCATACTGGAAGTCTTCGAGGTTGTAGCTGCCCCGGTCTTTGTCTTTGCGCGTGCGGCCGTCTTCTTCGTACTTAATTTTGGTGTGGGAGCCCAGGCGGTAGCCCACGAACCCGCCCGCCCCAATGCGGAAGGCTTCCTTACCCTTGCTGTTCTGAAAGTTCAGCATAGCTAGCAGCGGCAGATTGATGGTTGTTACGGACAGCTTACTTTTCTCTAGCTCCCGATCCGCGTCGCGTGCAATGGTAGTGCTGGTGCCGTTGTCAAAGAAGCGAAAGTTTTTGTCTAGCATGTAGTTGTTGAACGACAGCTCAGGTCCCGTGAGGAGGTGGAAAGGGGAGCGCCGGGGACCAATGCGGAAATCGTAATGCCAGTTCAAGCTCACGTAGCGTGAACCAATGGGCCGCAACTCGTATTCCTCGCCTACCTGAGCTTCCCGATTTACAAGGGTGTTTAGGCCCAGGTCCACGGAGAAGTCGTTGTGCACCGAACGGTTGGCCTTCTCCTCATTCTTGGCCTTGCGCTCCGCAGCCCGTACCGAGTCCGACTTGACCGAGCTGCCAATGCGTACTGACACGTGGTCATTATTGCCGTTGGTGCTTTCATCTACTGTCACCCCAAACACCCGGCCCAGTGTCACATCCACGTGGTCGGCTGATTTGGTGGTGCCGGCGCCTTCATTGCGCACGGTAATGCGAATCTGCTCTGGCACCTTCTTGCCAGGTTGGTCTTTGGCGGGGTAAAATTCCATCGTCACCTGGTCCGACTTGGAGTTTTTACCGGCAGCTTCTGCCTTGGTAATGTACGTGTCCAGCAGCACCATCAACGAATCGAGCTTGTAGGCGCGCAACTCGCGCAGCTGGGCTTTGTTCTTGACAAACAGTGTCATGGTAGCCTGGTTAGGCAACTTCACGATGATGGTATCATCGGTACGGAAAGT
The DNA here is from genome assembly GCF_000961955.2 of Hymenobacter sp. AT01-02. Lineage (NCBI taxonomy): Bacteria > Pseudomonadati > Bacteroidota > Cytophagia > Cytophagales > Hymenobacteraceae > Hymenobacter > Hymenobacter sp. AT01-02. Next base: position 18,827 of record NZ_JZIR02000043.1, on the reverse strand, counting down.
GGGCCGCGCGGAAGCGTGGGATAGCCGGGCAGCAGGAGCCCCAGCAGCAGAGCGAGAAAGGCAGATGAGCGTTTCATGGTAGTAAAAGGGAGAGAAAGGCTACGTTACAGTTGGATTACTTTGGTAAGCGTGCGATGCCCTACCGGCTTGCACGGTTACCATCTCCGGCAAGCCAGCCTCAGTCAGGCTCAGCTTGTCGCCGCGTACCACGTTGCGGGCCTGCTGCAGCAAAGACCCTAAGCGGGGCCGGCGGTCTTCCTGGCTAGTGGTAGCCACAGTGGCGGGGCGTACTTCCACTTCAATAGGGCCCATTGGGGGAGAAGTAGACGCGGCCGCTAGGGCTTGCACAGGTCTGATAGGAGTAGGCTCGGAGTTAGCGGCCAGGACCACTTGGGGCTCGGGCGTTGCGGTAGTTGCTGCCAGAGCCAGAGCGGAGCCCGATGCCTTTTCGGCCGGAGGTGAAGTAGTTTCAAAAGGTGAGGCGGGAGTAGGGTGGGCTGCCCGGGTAGGGCGGCTAGCCACGGCAAGGCGGCTGGTTTCCAAGGCTTGGTCCGGTTGTACACCCGCGGACTGGGCTGGAAAACCGTCCGTGGTGGCCACCACGGCAGCCGGCTGCGTGGCCGGGGTTTCTACTGGGCTAGATGGTGAAGTGGTGGGGAGGGTTGCCTCAGAAATAGCTTTTTTTGCTGATTTTTGGGGCGTAATAGTTGCTATAGTCCCTTGCGTAGCGAGGCCCGTGGGGGGCAGCATCACCCACCAGGCGGCACCCAGGAGCGCAAGCAGGGCCACGGCGGCGGCCGCTAGCCAAAGCACTGGGCGCCGACGGCGGGGTTGAATCTCGGCCTCAATTTCGGCCCAGACGAAGGCGGGCGGGGTGGGCGCATGGTCCGCTAGCCGCTCGCGAAACAGCTTATCAATATCTTCCGGTTGCATACAATTCTTTGGGTGAGGAGGTGGAAGGCTGGGCCTGAGCTTCGGCCACCAGGAGGCGGCGCTGGAGCATGGCCCGGGCCTTGCTGAGCTGCGATTTGCTGGTTCCTTCCGAAATACCGAGCAGCTCACCGATTTCTGGGTGGGTGTAGCCTTCCAGGGCGTACAAGTTGAACACCGTACGATAGCCCGCTGGTAGCTCTGCCAGTACGGCTAGCATATCGGCCGCGTTAAGCTGGCTTTCTGCTTCGGCTGCCGTGGCTGGCACGTCGTGCGTCATATCGTCGATGGCTAGGTGGAGGGGCTCTTTGCGGCGAAGCATGCCAAGGGCTTCATTCACTACAATGCGCCGAATCCAGCCTTCGAAAGAACCCTCGTGCCGGTACTGGTCTAAGGCCCGGAACACTTTGGTAAAGCCCATGATGAGGGCTTCTTCCGCGTCTTCGCGCCGGCGCAGGTAGCGCAGGCATACGCCCAGCATGAGCCCGGCGAACCGCTCATAGAGCAGCTTTTGGGCGCGGCTGCTGCCTTGGCGGCAGGCGGCTATGAGGTCGGCGTCAGTCACGAAAAAGAAAGTAAGGTTCGGGCTATAGAAGGGCGTTTGATAGGCTAGATGGAAGGTAGATACGGACGGTTGCCTGGCAGTAAGAAAATAGGCCGACTAATTTGCTGTCTTGAGGTAAAGATTTGTAAATGAGCTACTAAATTATGTAGCACCGCGTAGTAATAGCTGAAAGGTAACGCTGCTAAGCACTGCCATTTGCACCCGTGTAAAAAACCAGGGGGCAGGCAAATCGTGCACCACGACTGCCTACCCCCTGGGCTATAGTATAGTGTTTTTTGCCGAAGCTGCTGAGTTAGTACTGGCCTACGCTCAGCATAACCAGCGTGCAGGCTTCTTCCGTGCGAATGCCGCGCTCCTGAGCCAGGTGCTCCAGTTCAGGGTTTTCGGTGCCGGGGTTGAAGATGATACGTTTAGGATTGAGGTCCAGAATGTAATCGTACCAGCCGGCTGGTTTTGTGGGCCTACGTACAGTGTTACCGTGTCAATGTCTTCTGACTGCGGCCGATCAGTATGAATAGGTAGCCCCGCTACTTGTCCTTTTCGGATACCCACGGGCACTACTTCATGGCCGTGGTTTTTGAGCTGATGAACTGCGCGGAAAGAATAGCGAGACGGGTTATCACTGGCCCCGAGAACGAGTGTTTTTTTCATGGGAAAGAGGTGTTTGACGCTCAGGCACATGCTTTAAATAACCGCTGGGAGGTAGCAGTAGGCCACATCCACGGCTGGCACCGCCAGAGCTTTTCGTTCTTATAACGATTATTTGGCCCCAATGGCTGCAAAAGCAGCCTCGGCGCACCGTTCTCCATCCATGGCTGCCGATACAATGCCTCCGGCGTAGCTGCTCCTTCGCCACAAGGGAAAAGCCCGCGTACCTCCGGGTGCTGCAGTGTTTCCCGGTCGCGAGGAATGCGGACGGGCGAGGACGTGCGGCTTTCTACCCCCACAATTTGGGCGGCATTAGTCGCGTAGCCCGGAATCTTCTGCCCAAAGTTGCGGAAGCCCTGACGGAGGCGCTCGGCAAGGCCCGCGCCAAGTACTTTGTCCATGGGTACCGAAACGAGCCCTGGCTGGTAGCTGGTTTCCAGCAGTTCCGGCGAAATTTTAGCTTTTAGGAAGTCACCGAGGCGCTGGGCGGGCGCCAGCTGCGTGTTGCCAGCCAACTGGCAGGCACGTTGCTCAATTTCCTGCTGAAGGCGCAGGCCAGCTAGGGCGCCATGCCGCCGCAGGTCCATGTCTTCCAGCTCAATGGCCGTAACGATGCCAGAGTTGGCAAAGCGCGAATCGCGGCGGCTGGGGCTCATACCGTTCACTACCACCTCGCCGGGGGCAGTAGCTGCTGGTACTATAAAGCCGCCTGGGCACATGCAAAACGAGAAAACCCCCCGCTGCCGGTTCTGCCACTGGGTTTGGTGCACTAGGGCGTAGGAAGCCGCCGGAAGCGGCCCTCGGTCGCGGCGGCGGTACTGGGCCTGGTCAATTAGCTCCTGTGGGTGTTCTACCCGTACGCCCAAAGCAAAGGGCTTGGCCTCAATGAGCACGCCCCGCCGGTGCAGCAGTTCATAAATGTCGCGGGCAGAGTGGCCAGTAGCTAGAATAACGGCATCGGCTTCCAGCGCTGCACCCGTAGCCGTTACCACACCGCGCAGGTGGTTATTCTCCAGAATCAGGTCATCAACCCGCGTGTCAAAGTGGACCTCGCCGCCGGCGGCCCGCACACTGTCGCGCAGGGCCTGCACCACGTAGGGTAGCTTGTTGGTGCCGATGTGGGGGTGGGCATCCACCAGAATATCGGGGGTAGCGCCGTGCTGCACCAGCAGGCGCAGAATGCGCTGCACATCGCCACGCTTGGTGGAGCGGGTGTACAGTTTGCCATCGGAGTAGGTACCCGCGCCGCCTTCACCAAAGCAGTAGTTGGAATCGGGGTTGACGAGGTGCTCCTTGTTGAGGGCGGCCAGGTCGCGGCGGCGGGTACGAACATCTTTACCGCGCTCTAATACAATAGGTTTGATGCCCAACTCAATAGCGCGCAATGCAGCAAACAGCCCCGCCGGCCCGGCACCCACAATTAGAACGGAGTGGGTAGCCCGCTCAACGCTAGGGTACTGAAACCAAGGGCCAAATAAGTCGCGGGGTGGGGGCGTCTGATAGATGTCGGCGCGCAGGCGTACCTGGGGGGCACGGCCGCGGGCATCAATACTGCGCTTGCGCAGGTGCACAAAATCGGCTTCGCCGGGGCGCAGGCCAGCGGCGGCAAGCAGGGCGCTATAGCGCGCTAATTCATCGTAGGCTACTTCGGGCGGAAGCAGCACTTCGATTTCTTGTTTTACAGACATAAAAAACGGGTGAAAGGGAGCTAGCCTTTGAACCTAGAGGGAAAAGCAACTGCAAAACTACGAAAGCCCGGCAGCAAAAACGACTCCTCCGGCCGGGGAGGTTGCCAGCGTTGGAGGAGTCGAGCGGTAGTTGGGGCGGCTACTGGTGGTCAGCAGAAGCCGGGCCGGAGCTAGTGCCAGTGCCGTTTTTGCGGGGCCAGAACTTCTCCATAGATTGGTTGAAAGCCATCAGCACTTGGGAGCGCACCTCACCGGAAGAATGCCGCAGCAAAGTGCCCAGCAGGTTGCGGTACATTTCGGTGGTAGCTTCCAAGCCTTTGGCACTAACTAAGCCGTGATGGAGCAGGTCGCAGTTCGCCGCAACGGAGTTGGCCATAGACTCGGTTAGCTCTTCACGAGCCTGATCCGCTTCTTTAAAGGATTGTTCCAAACGGGCGTTCATTTCAGGGGTATAGGGATGCTCCATTTTTTTGCTGAGAGGAGATGTTCAGGTGCGAGAATCGCTAGTTAACAGCCAACCAGCCCCGAAAGGTTCGGCCCCCTGATAGCCTTATTGCAGAAATTACCCTACGGGCACTTCTTGGTGGCCCAGCACGGAAACCGGACGCTTCTGTTCATCAATGGCGACGAACGTGAACAGACCCGATACCGCTTTAATGCGGTCTTCGGAGTACATCTGCTCCACAAACAAATCCACCCGCACTTGCAGGCTGGTGTTGCCTACGCGAGCCACGTTTCCAATTAGCTCTACCAGCGTGCCGCCCGGAATAGGATGGGTGAAGTCTACCTTGTCGGATGATACCGTCACCATTTTGAGGCGGCTGAAGCGGGTAGCTGTGATAAAGGCTACCTCGTCCATCATGTGCAGGGTAGTGCCGCCGAACAAGGTATCGTAGTGGTTGGTGGTGTTCGGGAAAACGGCTTTAAAAATGCGCGTTTCGGCGCGGGCAATTCTTTCTTCGAGCGGCAATGACATAGGAAAAAGGAAAGGAAGTGAAACAAGCACCGGGCTACTGCCCGCTTCCTGAGTGTTCCGCGCGCTGGCTTTTGCCGGGACCCACTGCCGCGCACTGCCGCCGCTCCCCAGCGCTTCCGCTCGGGCCGCCCGGCCATACTACGCCCACAGCAGCACCCAACAAGGACCTTATTTCGCGAAGGAGCCTCATCATAAAGAGCGGCAGGCAGGTCTCCTGACTTGTAACATGCTGCCCGGCCTTCTCACCCCGCAGCGGGGCAATGGCCTATCAAGGGGCAGCACTGGCAAATGGTTACTTACAGTAGCGCGTCTGTCCGGGAATTGCACCCGGTTCCCTTTTCATTCCGACCCACCATCGGAAACCTGCCGCTCGTCTGACTGGAAACAGACAAAGAACGATGGGGCAAAGGTAGCAGAACTCCTCAACCGGGCGCTAGCAAGTTCGTTTCCCTGGCATACGCTTTTCCATTACCGGCTCCTTTTGCTTGGGCATTTTCGTAATCTTCCGGCTTCTGTCTGGAGTCAAGTCTTGCGGGCTGCCAAGCTAAGGTGTACGTGGCTACTTATACTAGTGTCGTCAGGTAGGTGGCTACGCGCAGCTTTTGCGCGAAACGGTGTCTTTCTGTTGCTCGTGAAAACATTGTTCGGGCTAAGCGCTTTTCGTTCTGTCTCACTCTCTAACCCCATCAACACTATGCGTACGCGCACTTCCCATTTCCTACTGTGGCTGTTGGCCCTCGTTTTCTTTGCTGGCAACGCCCAGGCTCAAACCAAGATGCCCGAGGATAAGTCGAAGCGCCCCAGCCCACCCGCTACCGTAACGGGTGGCACCGGCGCTACAGCCTTCACCATTGAGTATAGCCGCCCCTCGGCCAAAGGCCGCACCGTATTTGGTGGCTTGGTGCCCTACGGAAAGGTATGGCGCACGGGCGCCAACGAGGCAACCACCTTTGAGGTGAAGCAAGCTGTAAAAATCAACGGCCAAGCCTTGCCCGCTGGAAAATACGCCTTGTTCACCATTCCTACTGAGCAGGAGTGGACTATCGTCTTCAACAAAACGGCCGCGCAGTGGGGCTCGTTCAAGTACGACCAGGCCCAGGATGCCCTGCGCGTGACGGTGAAACCCACCAAAACCAGCACCCCCGTGGAGCAGTTTACCATTACCTCTGACAAAGCGGGTACTGTGACGATGGCCTGGGAAAACGCACAGGCTAGCTTTAAGGTGACCAAGTAGCAGTAATCTTTCGTCTACTAGCTGGGCACAGTAACCGAAGCGGCCGCCGTTCTTGCTCTGGAAGCAGGAGCGGCGGCCGTTTCCGTGGAAGCCCGGTAGCTGAGTAGTTTCTTAGTTCAGACCCACCTTGCCCTGCATGGATTCAAAGAGCTTGGCCGAGTCGAAGCCCACGCCCTTTTTAAAGACGGTTTCCATGCGGCGTACCTGCTGAATGTCCTGCTCAGGGTCACCATTGATGAGCACGACATCGGCCTGTTTGCCCACTTCAATGGTGCCTATTTCCTTCTCTCGGCCCAGGTAGGTAGCCCCGTTCAGGGTGCAGATTTTGATGGCTTGCACAGGCGTGAAACCAGCTTCTACCAGTAGCTCTATCTGGCGGCGGTTGGAGTAGCCCGCAATGGTGCGCCCGGCTCCGGTAGGTCGGTGCCCGCCACAAGCAGGCCTCCAGCATCGTAGAACTGCTTTTCCCAGGCCATTTCCTTTTTAAACAGGCGTATGCTGGCGGAATCCTTCTGCTGATTCTGCTGCCAAGTGGCCGTTTCGCGCTCTTGCAACTGCGGAATCAGGGCCGACAGTCCTCCGCCGAGTACTACCTCCCGGCCCGTGTAGGGCTCAAATACCGGCAGGGTGGAGGTCAGCGCTACGCGCTTGCCCACAAGATAAGAAATTAAACTTTTCATCTCCGGGCTGTTCACTGGCAGTTGCAGTAGCGCCTGGCGGGCGGCGGGGTAGTCGGCCACGTCAGGCGCTTTGTTAGGCACAAAGTCGGCGCTAGCCATGAAGCCGTGCTCTAAGTTGTCGATGCCCAGGTCGGCTGCCTCCCGGTAGGTAATGGAACACAAGTGCCCGTGACTTTCAGGTGGCGCGGGTGCGCTACCCCTACCACGGCAGCTAAGTCGGCGCGGGTGGCGTGCATATACATTTTAAAGGACGTGCAGCCTTTGTTGGCCCAGAAGGTGGCTGCTGCCGTGGCTTCCTCCGGCCCCTTAATGGTGTTGAGGGCCGGAATATCCATTCCGGGCTCTTCCATATAGGGCGCCGTCACGTCCATTTCGGGTCCGATGAGCTTGCCTTCCCCAATCAGGCGCTGGATGGCCAAGTCGGTTTGGGGCTCAATGCTGCCTGCGGTGCGGATGGTGGTGGCACCCCCAGCCAAGTAGAGCCGCGGGAAAGAATACGGCATCTGGGCAATGTTGAAGAAGCCGCCCGCGGGCATGGTATAATAGAGGTGCTCGTGCAGCATCACCAGGCCCGGAATCAGGGTTTTGCCGCTGCAGTTAATGACCCGAGCCCCAGCCGGCACCTTCACCTTTTTAGTAGGCCCTACTTGCACAATGCGGCCCTGCTGCAATATTACCGTTTGATGCGGTTGGGCAGGGCGCCCCGTGCCATCGATTACTTTGGCATTAGTGAGGGCGACCGTGGGGCTGTTGACGCTGATATATGGCTGTACCTGGGGCGTGAACTGCTGGGCCGCCGCAACGTGGGCGCCGATCAGCCAGCAACTGGCCGCAATGAAAGCATGACGATACGTAGAGAAGGTCATAAGTAGTGAGGAGACTAGCGAAGCCGGAAGATAATGCGGTGGCCGAGAAGGCACGGTGGCACTGACCATTTTGTGCTCTGTGGTCAGCAAAGAAGTAGAAATCGTACGTAGTAAGAAGCCCTTCTCTCGTAATGCCTTTCAGTTATGTCGGTATCTGGACGTAGCCAAGCGCAACCCCAACTCCAACCCGGGAGAGGTGACGGTCCTGCTGTGAGGCAGTCATCATTACGGCTGGGCAACCACACATTCTATACGTTGATAGACCTATGCAAGCACTGTATTTGGTGGCTCTGCTACCCCCGGAGCCAGTATTCTCCGAAACCTGGGCCTTGAAACAGCAGGTGCACACGCTCACAGGCAGCCGCAATGCCATCCGGCTACCGCCGCACATCACGCTGCTACCTCCCATGCGCCACCCCGATGCCTTTGAAGAAGCCTGCACCGCCACCCTAACGGATTTTGCTGCCTCGCAGGAGCCCTTTGAAGTTGGCCTACGCAATTTTGCCTGGTTTGGGAACCGCACTCTATTCGTGCATGTGAGCGAGCCACGGGCCGTGCAAGCCTTTCATGCCCGACTTACGGCGTGGTGTGCGCAGCACCTACCCGAAGTGCCCCGCGAAAACCGTCCTTTTACACCCCACCTCACCCTAGCCACCCGCGACCTACCCTCCGCGCAAGTGCCCGAACTGCGCCAGCTATTTGCCGGGCAAACGTACGCCGCTACTTTTCCCGTAAACAATTTTACCCTGTTCCGCCACAACGGCCAGCAGTGGCAGCCTCGGGCTACCTTCCGGCTTGGCGGGGCATAGTATGCCTTCGTTCCCATACTTGCCCCGCATTCTGATGAGTAGGCAGCTAGTACAAAAGCCAGGAACCTGGACTGCCTTGGGCAGGTGGTCCAGGTTCCTGGCTTTTATACGTATTTAAGAGCTAAGGAGTGCCTTACGCAAATTCCTCACCCAGCACGCTTTCCACCCAGCCTTTGCCCCAGTCTTCCAGCTCTTGGGCGGTCCAGAGCTGAGGGTAGAAAATGCGCCGTTGAAACTTGGGTGGTAGGTACTTGCGCCAGTTGGTGCCTCCAGTAGCCGCAATGGCATCGGGGTGGCGCTCCAAATAGCGTACCGCCGATTTGTAGTGCATCAGAGGCCAGTTTACGTTCACGTTCACGTCGAGCTGCTTTAGCTGCCGCAGCAGGCGGGGGTGCTGCTGGTCCTCGGCGGGAAGGCGCTGCACCACGGCCCACAGGTTACGGTCGAGGTACTGGCGGGCGTGTTCTACTAGGGTGCTGGTGTATTTCTCCTCGAACTGTAGCAGCGTCAGGGCTTTGGCGCCGGTGTCTTCCACAGTAGCCCCCGATTTCCAGTAGATGCAGCCCAGCAACTCGTCGTGGGCTGCGGCCTCGCCCAGCAGGCGGCGCTGCTCTTCGGGCACCAGATTGGTGAGGCTAGTGCTGGCCAGCTCAATCATGCGGTACTGCACACTCTGAAAGCCGGAGGCTGGCATCAAACTCATCCGAAACTGCAGAAACTGCTGCTTGTCCATCCCATCCACCATCACATCGAATGAGTCGATCAGGTTCTCGAAGTAGCGGTTCACGCGGCCCACGCGCAGCACTACTTCTTGCAGGGTAGGCGCCGCTAGGTCGCCGAGCTGCTCGTACTCACAGAGACAGAGCTTAAAGTACAGCTCCGTAATCTGGTGGTACATAATGAAGATCCGCTCGTCGGGAATCTGAGTGAGAGGGCGCTGCAAGCTCAGCAGCGTATCCAGCTGAATATAGTCCCAGTAATTGACGTAGTCGGCGTAGTACAGCCCTTCCAGGTAGGCGGCTAGGTCTTGGCCGTCGGCGGCGTACTTGGCCTGCAGGCGGCGGAGCTGCTGCCAGACGGCGGGTGAAAATTCCTCTTCGGGAGTAGTCATGGAGTAGGAGGGAGCGGGAGAGAAATGAAAAACACCTGGGTGGATGCACTTGCAAAGAACGAAAAACTGCGGATTAGGAAAGTAAGCAGGCTAGGCGGCGGGTAGTTGAAGCCCCGCCTAGCATAGAAAACAGAACCTTGCGTTGCGTAACGCCCCCGGCCTTTCTGGCCCCTCTCAAACTAGTTTAGGAAGTTGTGCCGCTAGGGCACGGGCGGGGCTTCGCTGGCATCACCTAAACTGCTACCTTTACCCCCTATATGGCGGAGAAAAGCAGCATTTTTGATATGATTGGGCCCGTAATGATTGGGCCTAGCTCCTCACACACGGCGGGGGTAGTGCGCATTGCGCAAGCGGGCATCCGAATTCTGGGCTCCCTGCCCACTCATGCTACAATTACTTTCTACAACTCCTTTGCCCGCACCTACGAGGGCCACGGCTCCGACCGCGCCATTGTGGCCGGCCTGCTAGGTATGGCTACCGACGACGTGCGCATTCGCGAAGCCTTTGACCATGCCAAGGAGGCCGGCTTGCAGTACACCTTCCAGAGCGTGGGCAATGCCTCTACCATGCACCCCAATACTATTCGCCTGCAACTGCGTGATGAGCGCTCGGGGCACATGGTGGAAGTAGTAGGACAAAGCCGGGGCGGCGGCGTTATCCGCATTGTGGAGGTAGATGGCTTCCCCGCCGACTTCTCCGCTTCCTTGCACACGCTCATCATTGATGCCGACGATGTGCCGGGTTCCATTGCCTTTATTGCCTCCGTTATTGCCCACGACGAGTGCAACATTGCCACCATGTTTGTGTCGCGCAAGGGCAAGCACGACGCGGCTCGGCAGTTTATAGAAACCGACTCGGGCCTGCGCGATATCACCCTGGAATACCTACGGCAGTTGCGGTGGGTGCACCGCGTCACGTATATTCCTACCATTGATTAAGGGTGTAACTAGCCCGGTTAGAGGCTGATTCTGCCTACTTAGTTGAATAGCATGGCACGGGAGCCGCTGCGGCTAATACCTTTGGTGGCCTTAGGCCACCGCCCGGGCTGTTGCGCTGCTCCGCTCGTGGGGTAGCATTCTGCATGAACGTAAGCCCTATATTTCATATGAAGCGTTGTTACTGGTTGATGATGGGCCTCTCGACGGGTCTGTTGGCGGCGCCTGCCGTGGCCCAAACTACACCGCCCGCCCAGCCCCCGGCTGGCTCCCTCTCCGCCGCCACCCCCGCCGGGCCGTGGTCATTGCAGCGCTCCATCGACTACGCCCTGCAAAACAACCTTACTGTGCGCCAGCAGCAGCTTACCTCGGAGTTGCAGAACGCTACGCTGCGCCAGAGCCGGGCGGCCCTCTTACCCTCGGCCAACTTATCGGGCACCCAAGCCTGGAACTACGGTACCAGCCTCGACCCTCTGACCAACGACTTTGTTAGCCAGACCATTCGCTCGAATAACTTCTCGGCCAACTCCCAGATCACCCTGTTCTCGGGCTTTCAGCTCCGCAACACCGTTAAGCGCAATGCCCTCGACTCGGAGGCGAGCCTGCTGGATACAGAAAAGGCCCGCAACGACTTGTCCCTGAACGTCGCCTCGGCGTTTTTGCAACTGGTGTTGGCTGAGGAACTCGTGCGTACCAACGAAGTTCGGGTGAACAGCACGCGCCAGCAGGTGGAGCGTACGCAAAAGCTCTTGCGGGCCGGCTCCATCCCGGAAAGTAACCTGCTCGATATTCAGGCCCAGCAGGCTTCCGACGAGCTGAACGTCATCACGGCCCAAAACCAGCGCGACTTGGCCCGCCTCTCGCTCACGCAACTGCTCAACCTGCCGTCGCCTACGGGCTTCCAGATTGAGGTGCCGGAGCTGGCCGACCCCGATGATGAACCGTTGTTGGAAGCGGACCCCGATGGTACCTACCAAACCGCGCAAAGCCTACTACCTGAAATTAAGGCGGCAGACCTGCGCGTACGCTCCGCCCAGCACAGCCTCGATATTGCTCGCGGCGGCTACTACCCGCGTTTGGCCTTTGGAGCCGGCATTTTCACGGGTTTCTCATCGTCGCGGCTGGCGCGGGTGTTCAACGGCGACTCCACCGACGTGGTTCGGGTACCTATCTTTCAGAACCTGAGCGGCAGGATGTGCCGTCGCCCTTCTATGCCCTGCAACCCAAGCAGGCCATTCCAGAGCTGTTGCCATCCAGGTTCTCCAACCAACTGAAGGACAACTTGGGTAAAAGCCTGCAATTCTCCCTGCAGGTACCCATCCTCAACGGCTTGCAAACGCGCACGAGCGTGCAACGGGCCCAGATTTCCATTCAGCAGCAGGAGCTGCGCGCCGAGCAGGCCCGCCTCACGGTGCGCCAGAGCATTCAGCAGGCCTATGCCGACGCTATTGCGGCCCAGCGCCGCTACTTCTCGGCCCGTCGCCAAGTGGAAGCGCTGACAACGGCCTACCGCAACGCCGAAATCCGTTTTAACAATGGGTTGCTGAACGGCACGGAGTTCAACATTGCCAAAAACAACCTCACGGCCGCCGAGTCGACGATGATTCAGGCCAAATACGAGTTTATATTCCGCCGCAAGGTGCTCGACTTTTATCAGGGCCGCCCACTTGCGCTGTAGCGTGAGGGGGCGTTAGGCAGTGTGCAGGCAGCAGAGTAAAACGTCACTACCCTTCTGAACCTCCAAGGCCGACCTCTAAGAGCCGAAAACCAAGACTCCAAGAACCTAAGAAGCAAACATGAAAAACAACCGCGGATTATACATTCTGGTAGCCGTAGTAGTGCTAGTACTGGTGGGGGTAGTTATCGGGAAGAAGCAAGGCTGGATTGGCCAGCCAGCGGGCACGGAAGTGCTGGCGGCCAAGGCTGCTCCGCATACCATCGTCAAGAAAGTTAGCGCCTCTGGGAAAGTGCAGCCCGAAACAGAGGTAAAGATTTCGCCGGACGTTTCCGGTGAAATTACTGAGCTGTACGTGCAGGAGGGCGACTCCGTAAAGAAAGGCCAACTGTTGCTGCGTATTCGTCCCGATAACTACCAGGCCGTAGTAAGCCAGCAAAGCGCAGTAGTGGGCACCCAGCAGGCCAACGTGGCTCAGACCCAGGCCCGGCTGCAACAGTTGATTGCCAACGCGCGTCAGACGGAACTCACCTACCGCCGTAATGCCTCGCTTTACAAGCAGAAGGTGATTTCCCAATCAGACTACGAGGCTAGCAAGGCCGCGTACGAAGCCTCCCAGGAGGAAATCAACTCAGCCCGGCAGAGCATTCGGGCGGCGCAAAGCAGCGTACGGAGTGCCCAAGCTGGCCTGGAAGAAGCCCGCAAAAACCTTAACAAGACCACCATTTACTCGCCCGTGAGCGGCACAGTGAGTAAGCTCAACGTGAAAAAGGGAGAGCGGGTAGTAGGTACTTCGCAAATGGCGGGCACGGAAATCATGCGAATTGCCAACCTCAACAATATGGAGGTGCTGGTGAGCGTAAACGAAAATGACATCATCAACGTCGACCTGGGCGACTCAGCCGATGTGGAAGTGGACAGCTATACCAGCCAGGATCAGAAATTCCGGGGCGTGGTTACCAGCATTGCCAACACCGCTAAAGACGCCCTCACGGCCGAGTCGGTAACAGAATTTGAAGTGAAAATTCGCTTGCTGCCGGAGTCTTACCGCCACTTGCAGCGCACTGTGCAAGGGCGCACTATTATTCCGTTTCGTCCCGGCATGACGGCCTCCGTGGATGTCATCACCGACCGCAAAGCCAACGTGCTGAGCGTGCCGCTGCTTTCCGTAGCTACCCGCTCCGATAGCACCGAGCTGCTGACGGTAGCAACCCGCCGGGCGCTCCGGCCGTGCGCGTAGGCAGTGGAGCCGCTGGCGGCTCCACTGCCTACGCGCACGGCCCCAAGCCAGATATTCAGTCGGTAGTGTTCCTGATTCGGAACGGTAAGGCGCTAATGACGCCCGTAAAAACAGGTATTAGTGACTTGCAGAATATCGAAATCGTGAGCGGTATTCAGGCCGGCGACGAGGTAGTGAGCGGTCCGTACCGGGCCGTAGCCAAAACGCTTAAGGATGGTGCCACTGTTGTTATCAAAGATGCCAAGTCTCTCAATAAAGCAGTGCTGAAAGAGGAAGCTGACGCCGACAACTAACCAAGGTAGGCAAAAGTGAAAGCAAGTAGTTGCTCACCATGCCTGGAGTTGGAAAGCATGAGAATCAGGCACTCCCGTGCCAGACGAGAGGCCGCCCTTTACGGAAAGGGTCGGCCTCTCGTTTTTTTTGCCTAAACTGCCCCGGTTCGGCCAAAAAAGGGGGGTGCTGCCTTACTGGCCAGCGTCATTTTCTGTGTTATTACCTCTACCTGCTTGGAAAAAATAGCCATGCTTGGCGGCGGCTCTTGGGCCACTGCTCTCACCAAAATACTTTCTGAAAACGGCGCCCGCGTGCACTGGTGGATGCGCAGTAAGGATGACGTGCAGCACCTAGTGCGCACCCGCCACAACCCGCGCTACCTCTCGTCGGTGGCCTTGGATTTGGACCGCGTGCGTCCCACCACTGACCTGGAGGAAGCTGTGCGCGACGCCGACTGGCTGGTGCTGGCCGTGCCCGCCGCCTTTGTGCAAAGCACCCTGGAAAAGCTGGACCGCGACGAGCTAAAGAACAAGCGGGTAGTATCGGCCATCAAGGGCATGATTCCGGGAAAAAATGTGCTGGTGACAGATTACGTCGCCGAGCGGTTTCGGCTGCCGCACGCGCGCCTAGGCGTCATTGCCGGCCCCTGCCACGCAGAAGAGGTAGCCCTGGAAAAGCAGAGCTACCTTACCATCGGCTCGCCCGATTCGGAGCTAGCCGAAGACTTCTGCCGCATGCTGCGCAACCGCTACGTGAAAGCCAACCCGGCACCTGACTTGGACGGAATAGAGTACTGCGCCGTGATGAAAAATATCATTGCTCTCACCGGAGGCATTGCGCACGGCCTGGGCTACGGCGACAACTTTCAGGCGGTACTGGTAAGCAATGCCGTACAAGAGATGCGCCGCTTTGTGCATGCGCTCAACCCCCAACCCCGCGACTTATCGGCCTCCGCCTACCTCGGCGACTTGCTGGTAACGGCATATTCGCAGTTTTCCCGCAACCGCACCTTTGGCAACATGGTAGGGCGGGGCTACTCCGTAAAATCGGCGCAGATGGAAATGAACATGGTGGCCGAGGGATACTATGCCGTCAAGAGCATTTACGAGCTGAACAAGAAGCTGCAAGTGCCCATGCCCATCACCTCGGCTGCCTACCATATACTGTACGAGAAAATTTCGCCGGCCATTGAGATTGAGCTGCTCAAGGAGAAATTCCGGTAAACACGGCCGGCTCCCGCAGGCTATCTAGTTTCTTCTTCCAGCTTGATAGCAGCAACCAGCTAGCTTGTATCGGTCTACTGTTGAGCAAGTGGTTAGTGGTCGCGTGCTGATTATGAGCAGGTTTCGGGAATAAGCATTGCAACCAAGGCCTTGTTGAAACGAACACTGTGTAGGACCACGTGCCGAAACAGCTAGCCATGCAACCAGTAGCACTTATGCAGATTAAGAATACATTTATTCATTGTAGACCGCCATGCGCGTAAGAAAGGACTGCACGAGCTATGCGTGCCGATCGGAATTACGACGTACATCTAAACCTTTTGCACATGAGTACTTGGGGATATTACAATTTTGACAACGATACGGCCGCAGACTTTGCTGGTGCTTTCCGCGACAATCCTGATGAAGCCAGTCTAGCCGATGCCCTGCAACGAGCCGCCAATGGCGACCAAGATATTGATGCCACAGCGGCCAGTGAAGCACTAGCTGCCGCCGAAATTGTGGCGGCTATTCAGGGCCACCCGGCGCAAGACTTCCCCGCCGACCTGATTCTAGTGATTCGGCAGTTGAACCCTGCGGCCAGCACCGACTTGCGCAAGATGAGCCGCAAAGCGGTGAAAGCCATTGCCAAACACTCGGAGTTGCAGGAGTTGTGGGCGGGTAGCGAAGACAGCAACAACTGGCAGGAGCTGCAGAAAGACCTGGTGCATCGCCTCAAGGAAGACTAACCCAATATGCATTGGCTTTTCCTGGCCTTGCTCACGGCGCTGTGCCTAGCTAGCTATAATTTCTTTATCAAGCTGGCGGCCGAACACATTGCCCCGGCGGCTGGGGCAGTCATCTTGCAGCTAGTGGCCGCGGCACTCGGGAGTATGTGGCTGGTGTGGTTGCGCCTCAAAGGCCAGCCACTTGACCTAAGCACGAAAGGCGTGAGCTTGGCCGTGGCCGCTGGGCTCGGTGTAGGGCTTGCCGAGATTCTCACCTTCATTGTGTTCAGCCGTGGCGTGCCTTCCTCGGTTGGTACTCCCGTAATCGTGGGAGGCTCGGTGCTGCTTACAGCCTTGCTTGGGCTGGCCGTGCTACGCGAAACGCTGTCGTTGCCGCAGGCGCTTGGTTTGGTATGTATTGTGGTGGGAATTGCCCTCCTAGCTCGGGGTCATTAGGCTATGCGGTGAGCTAACTGACGGGCCCTGCATCTACGTGCTGCTATGTGGTAATTTTCCACGCAAAAGCCGAAGGGCGTATTACACGCTTCTTCGGCTTTCGGGCTTGGTTGTGGAAAGGGGGCGGATGGCTAGTTCCCCAGGTAAAACTGGGGAGCCGTAGTGATACACAAAAGTGCGCTCCTGCAGCACCCCAACCAAGGCCGTACCAGCAGTATTTGTGACACGGGCATGGGCGGAAAAGGCTCGTGCTAGTTAGCCTTACAATACGGCTTGAACTGAAAACCAAGGCGCTAAGGGGGCAGAAATATGCCTAATTCAATGAATTTGTGACATCGCCTTATGCGTATGTCTAGGCGGCCTTGCCGTCTCATACCGCTCTCGTCTGCTTTTCACTTGGCGCTCGGCTTCGTTCTTACCGCAATTAGCTTGCGCGTGGTAGCGTAAACCGAAATTGACTGCCTTCGCCTGGCGTGCTTTCAACCCACAAACGGCCACCTTGCGCCGTGATGAACTCCCGGGAAATACTCAGCCCCAGCCCCGACCCGCCCTTGTGTCCGCTGGCGTTGGGTATTTGCGCAAAGCGCTGAAAGATTCGTTCGTGGTATTCGGCTGGGATACCGGGCCCGCAATCCTGCACGCTGATTTCCAGCTGCTCAGGGTATTGCACCGCCCGCACTGTAAGCACTGCCCCGCGGGGCGAGTAGCGGATGGCATTTGCCAGCAGATTGATTAGTACCCAGGTAGTCTTTTCTACGTCGGCGCGGGCGGTAGAGAGTCCAGCGGGCAGCTCCACCCGCAGTTGCAGTTCCTTGTCATCAAGCTGGGGCTGCACCGTATCGGTGGCGTACTCAACTACTGCGGATAGGGTAATAGGCTGCAAGTCAAGCTGAATGCCGGCCCCGGCGTCGAGGCGCGATACTGCTAGCAACTGGCCTACCATGCCCAGCAGACGCTGGGTTTCGTCGCGGATACCGTCGGCGATGCGCAGGCGCTCCTCCGGGTCGGTGCGCTCGTCCTGCAAGAGCATGAGGCTGAGGTTGATGCTGGCCAAGGGCGTTTTTAGCTCGTGTGAGACCGTAGCCAGGAAATTCGACTTTACTTCATCCAGCTTCTTGAAATCCGACACGTTGCGCAATGATAGGATGTGCCCCACAAATTCGGTGCGAGCAGTTTCGCGGTTGCGCGACACAATGTGGTTCACGGTTAGCTGGTAGTAAGCAACCTCCCCATCGGGCCGCGTGATGGTGAGCAGCACGGGCGGTAGTGTTTCCTCCGCTCGAACCGAGTGTTGGGCTAACAGAGGCTGAAACAAGTCGCGCAGTAACGACGATTCCCGACTCAGGTCCTCGGCGCGTTGGCCCACTAAGTCGGCGGCGGTGCGACCCAGCAGTTCCCGAGCTACGGGATTTGCCAGTAGTACGCACCGCTCGGGGTCGAGTAGCAACAGGCCTTCATCTAAGTGTTCAATCAGGCTTTCCAGGCGGCTGCGTTCAGTTGCCAAGGCTGCCCGCGTGACGCTCCGTTGGTCCTGCATGTACCGAAGGCACGGTTCAGCGCTAGGGCAACGGCGCCCACTTCATCATTCTTGGCAATAAACACAGTAGTAGTGGGGCCGGGGCTGGCCACGTCCTCCACGTCGGCGCGCAGGCGACGTAATGGCCGCAGCACTATTCGGGGCAGGCGCACCACTAGGGCCAACCCCACGGCCACGCTCAGCAGCAGCAGCAGCCCCACCATGCCCCGAGCTTGGGTTGCCGTTGTAGCTGCGGCGCGGGTTTGGTGGTTAAACGTCTTGGCGTTTAGCTGCATCATCCGGTGCGTTTCAGCTTGCAACAGGTGCAGGGTAGCGAGTTGCTGGGTGCTGGGGGCCCGGTCGTCCACAAGGCGCTGGTAGTCGGCCACGTGTTGGGTCAGGGTATCAACTAGCTCCAGCTCACCTGCTTCGGTAATGTTGGCTGCTTCGCGTGTGAGAGCATGCCGAAGCTGCGCGAGGGGCGGGCCCAGCGTAGGTTGTTCCCGTAGCTGCTCCAGCGCCGAAAGCATCTGCTCCCCATACTCAAGGGAGCGGAAGTTGGCTTGTTGGGCATGCTGCGCCCCAACGCTCAGCCGCTGAATAGTAAGAATTGTATATCCACCCAAGCCCAGCAACAGGGTCAGCAGCAGGGCAATGCCAAGGCGGATTTTGAGTTTAAGCGACATGAGGAATCAGTACAGCTAGGCGGATAACTGCCAACCGGAGGATTTTGCGTGTTCGAAGGATTCCGGCGACGGAAGGAGGTATGCTTCTGCCT
This sequence comes from Hymenobacter sp. AT01-02, assembly GCF_000961955.2. Classification (NCBI taxonomy): domain Bacteria; kingdom Pseudomonadati; phylum Bacteroidota; class Cytophagia; order Cytophagales; family Hymenobacteraceae; genus Hymenobacter; species Hymenobacter sp. AT01-02. The sequence goes on along the minus strand of NZ_JZIR02000043.1, from coordinate 517 downwards.
GCCCAACCCTCTACAACCCGTACTCTTGCACTTTGCGGTAAAGGGTTGTGATGCCAATGGCGAGGCGGCGGGCGGCTTCGGTTTTGTTGCCTTGCACCTGGTAGAGCACTTGGCGGATGTGGCGAGCTTCCACGGCGCGCAGGCTTTGGTCGGCAGGGTCAGCGTCGGGGCTGAGTGGGGAGGGCAGGGCGTGGAACTCGTCGGGGAGGTAGCCAGCGGATAGGGGCTGGTCGGCAGGAGCGAGGATGGCGGCGCGTTCCAGCACGTTCTTTAGCTCGCGCACGTTGCCGGGCCACTCGTAGCGCTGCAGCAGCTCCACACATTCAGGCTCTAGACCAGGCAGGCGCTTGCGCAATTGAGCCGCGAAATGCTGTAGGAAGTACTCGGCCAGGGCGGGTACATCGGTGGCGCGATCTTGCAGGCTGGGCACGTTGATGGTGAAGACGGAAAGGCGATAGTAGAGGTCGGGGCGGAAGTGGTGGGAGGCAGCTTCGAGCTTGAGGTTGCGGTTGGTGGC
>NZ_JZIR02000042.1:0-37572 GCF_000961955.2 Hymenobacter sp. AT01-02 | reverse complement strand
GATTCCTGGCGCGACCACTCAAAAGCCCTCTAGCAATGCGCTAGGGGGCTTTTTATCATTTTGGGGTACGCCATAGGGGACAGAATCACAAATGACTCGCTATATTTAGAACTAATCAGCCCCTCTTCAACAAGAACACTTTCGACGCAGGTAACTGCGTAATTTTTTTACGCACTACGCACTTTACGCACCCATCGGAAGCAGACTTGCCGGAATAGAGAGCTGCGGATACCATTGTTTGACCCGTCGTTTGCGTTCCACATTCTCATCAAGCTGAGTCGTTGCGGAGCCAAATAGCCGACAAGGAGTTCACCATCCATTTGCTTGCAATACAAGCGCAAAAAGCTATAATCTTTTATCAGAGGTACCTCTCTAACAATTACCTCATAACTCTAAAGCACCCATGAGCCGGCCTGACTATCTTAATCTACCTGCCTCAAACAGTGAACACGGATATTTAATTTTTAATAGGCTTCATACTCCTGGCACTGTAGTTATTGTTGGAGCAAATGGTTCAGGCAAAACTAGATTAGGAGCTTGGCTAGATACTATAGGGCCACAGAGGTCAATTACGCACCGTATCAGTGCTCAAAAATCACTTGCATTTCCTGGCAGTGTAAGTCCTATATCATCTCTAAAAGCACATACACAATTACTATATGGCATAGCCATACATGACCCTCAACAATTTGTGCTGCAACCTAATATAGGCCCCAATAACAAAGAATCTCGTTGGGAATATAAACCTGTAGTTGGTGCTCTTAATGACTATACCGAATTACTTACATACTTAGTATCCGAAGAATATGATGTAAGCATGGCTTATAGGCATCAGGCACAGCAATCAACAGATTACACTAAACCAAGTGATTCCAAACTAGACAGATTAAAACTTGTATGGGAGCGAGCTCTCCCAAACAGAGAGCTTATTATCAAAGGTGGTCACGTTTCAGTTAAAGCGGTCAATATCTGGGAGCAACTCCTTCCACATCGTGAGCTTACAATAGATGACGACTCTGTATCCATAAAACCTGTCACTATTGATAATACATCAGCCTATGCTGCAGGCGAAATGAGTGATGGTGAGCGAGTAGCCTTTTACCTTATTGGGCATTGCTTAGCTGCTCAACCCAACTCTATCCTAATAATTGACGAACCTGAGATCCATTTACACCGCTTAGTTCAGTCTCGACTATGGGACAGCATTGAGCAAGAGAGGTCAGATTGCTTATTTGTATACTTAACGCATGACTTAGATTTTGCTGCATCCCGTGTCGAAGCAAGAAAGATCTGGATAAAAAAATACGATGGCAGCACATGGGAGTGGCAGGAAGTACCAGAGTCAGCAGAGCTTCCTGAAGAGGTACTTCTTGCTGTATTAGGCAGCCGTAAGCCAGTACTTTTTACTGAAGGAGAGAAAGGTGGGTTAGAACAAGCAATATTTTCTCGCATATATCCAGGTTGGGCAATTATGCCGCGAGGAAATTGCGACCAGGTTATAAAGGCTACGCAAGCTTTTCGTGCTTTACGCCACCTTCACGGTATCGAATGCCAAGGCCTGATTGATCTTGACTATCGTTCTACAAGAGAAGTGACATCCCTAGCCAGCGAAGGGGTTCATGTCCTTGCCATTCAGGAAATCGAAAGTCTACTTCTGGTAGAGCGTGTATTGGGATTGGTAGCTACGCATGCACATAATTCTGATATGGTGGCAGACACAGCTTCCAACATTATCACCAAAGTAAAAGCCTTTGCTTTTGACTTGTTGCAACGAGATACTGACTTGCTTGCCTCACGCAGAACAGCATGGGAAATGGAAACCCATCTTCATAGAATTGACCGTAGTGCTGTCGGCTTAGCTGCACTAGAGCAAGTCCGCAATAAAGCTTCTCAATTCGATGTAGCTAGCATTTATAGAACAATTGAGGAGGAGATCAAGCGAGCTATAGCTACTCAAGACTATCCCGCTTTATTGCGGCTTTATAACAACAAGGGCTTAGCTAACCAAATTGGTAAATTCTTTGGTATTCAAAGCTACCCAGAGCTAGTTAAGCGGCTTATTAGTAATGGCAAAGGGGAAGAAATAATACAAGCGCTACGATTGTCCTCCCCTATCTTACCCATTATCAATTCCCTCTCTTAATATAGCCTTATGGCTAGCCGTTAACCACCATCTACGATTAAAGTGATCCCCATATTTAAACCCGATGCATCCTGCCCGTTGAGCAGCAGTGGCCGCAGGCGCTACAGTTCCGACAGGCGGAGCAGTACGCATCACCCGAGCAGCGGCCGAGTGCTGCCCTTAAGGTCTTGGCGGGGCGGGCTGTCTTAAGCGTTTTGGGATCATCGTGGCTTCCCACAGCAGAGAGGCTGGCCGTAAGGGCCAGCAGTAGGGTTGACTTCATGAATAAGGATAAGCAGCCTGGATAATTGCTACGGTTCAGGCGCAAATCGCTCAGTCCTACCGTTGCTGTCCCATCCGTACTAGCACGGATTTACAGGCACAGACCAGTATCTTCCGGCAATGAAAGCCTTCTTATACTCCGGTCTTTTCCTTGGCCTAACTGTAGTCATTGCTGGCTGTGGTTCCAATACCACGGATGACCCTATTCCCGGCCCGGTTCTCGCTGTTAGCCAGCACCTCACGTTAGGCAACCCTAGCGGTGCCACTACCGACGCAAGCCAACCTACCAACTATCTACTGGTCAAACCCCAGTACGCGTTGAGCTACCACCGCGACCGGGGCACCCCCAATTGGGTGAGTTGGCATCTGACTTCGGCTGATTTAGGGTCAGCCAGCCGCCAAGACGACTTCCGCGCCGATAACACATTGCCTACCGGTTGGTACCAGGTGCAGTCCACCAGCTATACGGGTTCGGGCTTTGACCGAGGCCACAACTGCCCTTCGGCCGACCGCACGGCTACTGTAGCTGATAACTCGGCTACCTTCTTGATGACCAACATGATTCCTCAGGCGCCGCACAATAACCAGCGCACATGGGCCAATTTGGAAAACTACACGCGTACCCTGGTCAGCACAACGCAGGAAGTCTATGTCATCATGGGCAGTTATGGCAAGGGAGGAACCGGGTCAAACGGTGCACAAAGCACAATAGACCAGGGACGCGTGACGGTTCCTGCCCGTATTTGGAAGGTAGTCGTGGTATTGCCAATCGGTGACAATGATGCTTCTCGCGTCACCACAAGCACGCGTATCATTGCCATCGACACCCCCAACGACAACACAGTCAGTTCTAACTGGGGTAGCTACCGCACCACAGTCGATGCCATTGAGGTGGCCACGGGACTAGACTTGCTCTCAGCAGTATCTGCTTCTGTTCAATCCACGGTAGAGTCACGTGTAGATACAGGGCCTACCCAGTAGCAACAACTTCTAGTGAGCAGGCAAAGCTACTTGATCGGTAACTCAATAAGGTTCGTGTAAGGTTCTAATCGGGTCGTACTCACGAACGTTTTGCAATCGTGCATGTGGTTTAGCTCGGCATCGTAATACACCTCGGCAAAGAAGCTGCCCATGTGGTAGAGGTTCACGTAGTCTCCCTCCTCCCCCCATGCGAGTTGCCAAGTAAGCACCCTCGAAAACAACTAAGCCAATACGGGCATTGACGGGTAACTGGTTGAAAGTATAGAGCGAAGGAATTGCCATATAGTTAAGGTAAGCATATCGTGGATTAAGCAAATAATAAATATGATAAAGCTTTGAAATAACCAGTATACAGTAGATGTATAGGAACACAGCAATCATTAGATTTACAAACTTTTCTACTGATTTATTAACAGCACCTTATGTGTGCTCTTCCTCCTTATTCCAATGAAGTACAGTTTACTATACAAGGGCCTATTGTTGACTTCCATCTTCTTATCCTTTGGAACAACTGGTGAGGCGCAGGCTCAAAACGTAGGCATTAATACTACCTCTCCTACTCAAACACTTGATGTTAACGGGCAACTCCGCGTTCGGGGGCTCTCTGGATCGGGAAGTCGGTTGCCTATGATAGGTTCGGATGGTACTCTTGAAGCAAGTGCCCCAGTATATACTAATGCTCCCACTAGTGAGGCATTTAGTCAAACTGCTTCTCTACAAATTGTTGGTGGACCTGTTGATGTGGCTGTAAGAGGTACCGCTGCTACGTAGCCAACTCAGGTAATAGTGAGTTACAGGCAATTGACGTGAGTAACCCTGCAGCTCCGATTCCTAGAGGCAGTTCTCGTGACATGAGTGGACGCCCACGACAACTCGCTATTAGCGGGGGTACAGCCTATGTAGCTAACTATGGAGGTAACAGTAATGCAAGTTCAGTTCAGACCTTCTCAATCAGTGATCCACTAAATCCCTTTAGTTTTTCTGGATCTACGGTATATGCATCCTCAGGCTTCCCCATCTATGTAGCGGCGAATGAATCAGGAGTATGCATCACAAGTGCAAGTGAAAGTACACTACGTGTTTATCATCTCTATGCTACTTCTATATCTTCTAGAATTAACATCGGTAGTGGTCCTCAAAAACCGGTCATGAATGGTAGGATTGTCTACGTACGGGATAGTAACGGCACAGAAATATTTGATATTAGTAACCCCGGCAATGTCGTACTATTAGGAAGAACATCTAGCAGTATATTAGCTATCAACGGCAACTTGGCCTTTGGCCTAGCAGGCAACGAATTGCAGGTCTACGATATAAGCAGTGCTACAACTCCTATCTTAAAAGGAAAAGCGTCTACAGTGGCAGGAGCTAGGTTCATAGCCGTGGCCGGAAATACAGTTTTCGTTTCTACAGGCAATACCGGGTTGCAAGCCAATGACAACACATTACAAGTATTCGATATCAATATCCCATCAAGTCCAACTCTGCGTGGCACTACAGCAATTACTACAAATGGTGGTATTGGAGTTATGGGTCTGGCAGCAAGTGACAATACAGCTTACATTGTAGATGGGCATTCTTTACAGATTTTTAAGTATACAGGAGCACCACGTACTGTAAACATCAACCTGATGGCTCACTCAGTTCCTCCTTTTCTCCAACCCTCAACGTAAGCGGTCAGACATTAAGCATTAGTGGTGGTAATAGTGTGACATTACCTAGCTTCGGTGCTAATAATGGTATTACTCTTACTAATAACTCGCTGTCATTAGGCGGCTCCCTTTCGCAGGCGACTACTATTAACCAAAGCGGCTTCGGTATGCACTTTATGGGGGGCAACGTCGGCATCGGCACAACGCAGCCAGGATATGCGCTGGATGTAGTGGGCACCATTCGTGCCTCTGGCTCTATGTTGGCGACTAACTTCACTACCTCTGACCGCCGCTTAAAAACCAACATACTCCCCTTACGAGATGCATTGGGCGGTGTGACCCACCTACGTGGAGTGCGGTACACGTTCTTGCCCGGCAAAGGCCCAACGGGCAGTCAGATTGGCTTCTTGGCTCAGGAGCTTGAGCAACAATACCCTGAACTTGTATTTACTGATCCTACAACTGGACTGAAAGCGGTCAATTACGCCCAGTTAACGCCTATTCTGGTAGAGGCAATCAAAGAGCAGCAACAGCAAATTGAAGCGCTAAAAACGCAGGCTAGTTCGGCCATCGAACGTGCCAAACAAGCGGAAGCCACCACAGCCAGTTTTGAGCGGCGTCTACAAGTATTGGAATCCAATGGAGTGCGGGCGCAAGCCGGACGTTAGGGCAATTCTTATAGGTTATCTTATGAGAGCTACCGCAATACTTCTGGTTGCCAGCGCAAACCTACTTCCTATGTGGGCCAAGGCCCAAGTCCTGACCAATGGAAGTGCCATCACTATGCAACAGGGTGCCACAATCTACGTGGATGGCACAGTGCAAAACACGAATAGTATTGAGTTAAGTGGCGCGACCATGCAGCTCACGGGTGATTTCACAAGCACCAATGGCAGCATCGTCAGTGGTACGGGACCGTTACGATTTAGCGGTACTCAGGATCAGACGCTGACGGCTCCAGAAGGGGCAAGCTTGACTAATATAGTGGTGGATAATACGGGGCCTGCTGGCAATAATCGGCTACTCGTTTCGAACAACTTAACTGTTACCGGCCAACTAAATCTTACCAAAGGTGGAGTACGCACATCGGCCACGATTACGTTATCAGAAGGAGCCACTCTTACGGGAGAAAGCTCAGGTAGCTATGTACAAGGCAACTTGAAAGCAATACGTTTGGTGGAGTCTAGAACCGTAGATTTTGGAATTGGCTTCGTTCTGGATGGAAGAGGACAGAGTTTGGGCACTGTGCAGGTAACCCGGACCGCTGGCCTACAAACCAAAGACCTAAGCTATGGTGTCAATCTAGGCAACGCGAGTAAGAGCATTGACCGCATCTGGACGGTACTTCCAACGCGTCAGCCAAAAGGTACGGTACCTCTTACTGTGTCTTGGCTAGCCGATGATGACAATGGCATTAGCGACTTTTCACAAGCTACAATGTGGCAGCAGGCCACTACAGGTAGCCCCTGGGTTTCAGTGGGTATAATGGGTAGCGGAACTGCACGCACCTTCTCGGCTAGCGCTACGGAATTGAACCGGTTTACGATAAGCAGTGCAGCCACCCCATTGCCCGTAGAGCTGACGCTTTTTGAGGCTGAAGCTCGTAAAGGAGACGCTGTTCTTACATGGGCCACTGCCTCAGAAACGAACAGCGCTTATTTTGCACTTGAAGCTAGTGTCGATGGCCACCAATTTCAACGCATTGGGAAAGTAGCTGGACAGGGCACCACAAATCAGCCTCATAAATATCAATGGATAGATACTGCTATTGCGCACTACGCTACTGATGTTGTCTACTACCGCTTGCGTCAAGTAGATGTGAATGGCGGTGAGTCCTACTCTAGTGTACGCGCTGTGCGCATAGCTCTGCCAACGAAGCTGACTGCACTAGCGTGGCCGGTTCCTTTCCAGGAGGAAGGATTAACAGTTACCATACGAACTGGCAATAGTGGCCCCGCCACCTTAGCAGTATATGATGTATTGGGTCGCATCCTTCTCACCCGTTCACTCCGCTTAGACGTCGGGGATACCAAGGTGGCTCTTTCTGAAATTGGATGGGCACCCAAAGGGATATATACGCTCAGTATTACGCAGGACTCTTCTACTATTCGCTTAAAAGTAGTGCGCGAATAAAGTTATGTAGGTTCTTCTGCCACCTGCTAGCTACCCATTCTGCCAGTGGATAGAGAATGGCGCCGAGCACTCCGATAATGAGGGCCACGCGAAAGCCCTGCCAGAAGCCATCTTGCTTTTCCTCTTCTTCGCTTTCGTAGTCGTAGCGCATCCACTAAGATAAAAAGCCCCATATCATTTAGAAGCTGTTTTCTGGACCAGAATAACACAGCACTTAGACATATGGCAGGCTATATAGGATAAAGCATATTACTATATTATTTAGCAATATCAATCAATGAGTTCATCATCCTTAGCAAGTATAAATATTTGATTATTAATCATATAATATCTATTCAAAAAACTGTATAAAACAATTGTCTTTTCACCAGACAACCGACATACTAACATATTTAGTATACTTGCCAAGCCCATCATATTTTGTGCAGCATGGCAACGGTTGAACTGGTCGAAGTCGGCCCTCCTACGACTACTCTTTGGATCCCCCTGTTTGCCACGTTGGTGCCCGCAGGTTTTCCCTCTCCCGCTTCGGATGAGCTGGAAGAGCTGTTTGATCTAAACCGACTGCTGTTCCGGCATCCCGAGGCCACCTACCTTGTGCGCGTGAGTGGGGAGAGCATGAAAGACGCCGAAATTCACGCCGGGGACTTACTGGCCGTGGACAAGCACCTGGAAGCGGACCATAATCACATCGTCGTGGCCGTCTTGGATGGCGAGTGCACCGTCAAGCGGCTCGTGCGGCGGGGCAATACGTGGTGGCTGCAAGCCGAAAATCCACTCTACCCCGACTACGAAATCACTGAGCCCGAGAATCTGCGCATTTGGGGCGTCGTCACCCACGTCGTCCACGAACTGATCCCCGGCAAGCTCACCGCGCTGCTGCGTAGCCGGGATTGATGGCTGCTATCCTCTCGATATGTTTGGCTTAGTGGATGGCAACAATTTCTACGTGTCCTGCGAACGGGTCTTTCAGCCGCGGCTGGATGGGCGACCCGTGGTCGTGCTGAGTAATAATGACGGCAACGTGGTGAGCCGCTCGGCGGAAGCCAAGCAGCTCGGCATTGCGATGGGTGCCCCTTTCTTTGAAGTGCGCGAGCTGCTACGCCACCACCAGGGCCACGCGCTCAGTTCCAACTACCCCCTGTACGGCGATATGAGCCGCCGGGTCATGGCCCGCTTAGCCGACCACGTCCCGGCCGTGGAGGTCTACAGTATTGACGAGGCCTTTCTGGATTTGGCTGGCCTGACCACGTGGTGTGGCCCGCTGGACGCACGGGCACAGGAGCTGCGGCGGGACGTGTTGGCCTGCACCAGTATTCCGACCTGCGTCGGTATCGGCCCGACCAAGACTCTGGCGAAGGTGGCCAACCGTCTGGCGAAAAAGTACCCCGAGTTGCAGGGCCTGCTCAGTCTGACGACGGAGAGCCGGCGCGAACGGGCCTTGCGGGCGCTACCGGCCGCGGACGTGTGGGGCATTGGGCGCCAGTATGCGCAGCTGCTCCAGGGCAGCGGCATTCGCACGGCCTGGGAATTGGCCGGGGTAAGCGAAGCCTGGGCCCGCAAGCACCTGGGTGGGGTCGTGGGCTGGCGGCTGGTGCAGGAGTTGCGCGGTCAGCCGTGTCAGGGGCTGCTGCCGTCCGAAGACGGCACGCTGGGCCGCAAAAGCATTAGCTGCTCCCGCTCGTTCGGCCAGCGGCTACATCACGTAGAGGAGCTGTGGGGTGCCGTCAGTACCTACCTGAGTCGGGCCGCCGAGAAGCTACGGGCCCAAGGCGACCAGGCCCACCTCGTGACAGTGTTCCTCAGCCAGGACCGCTACGACACGCGTATTCGCCCGCCCTATACCCGCTCGGCAACCCTGACCTTACCCGGCGGCCCCACGGCCGACACATTGCGCCTACTGGCGTACGGCCGCCGCCTGCTGGAAAAGCTCTACGAGCCGGGCCGGGTCTATGTCAAGGCCGGGGTCGTGTTGGATGGCTTAGAGCCGCCCAGCAGCGGGCAACAACTCGACTTGTTCGCTCCCCCGGACCTACTGACCGAACCTGTATCGGTGGAACGCTCCGCGCGCCTCATGCAGCAGTTGGATGCGCTAAACCGCCGATTTGGCCGGGGTGCCGTGCGCCTCGCCTCTACCGTATCCCTCGCCGGGCAGCCGCCCCCGTGGCAGGGCAAATCCAACTACCGCAGTCCCGCTTTTACCACCCGTCTCGAAGACCTTCTACTTGTTACGTAATGGCTACTCCCAAACGAACTTCGCCAACGCTTGTGCTTGATCCTGTTCAAGCAGATAACACGCTGGAAACCCTTACCGAGGCCGAGGCAATCGACGCCTCGCTGTGCCTCGTATGCAGCGAGCCGCTCGCATGGCATGAAACGGCCTGTCAAAACATCACCGCTCCGGCTACGGAAGGCCCGTTCGAGGAGCCGAAAGCGGCTTCCGCCACGTTTGCCTACGCCCTTGGCCAACCCGTGCAGCTAGCGCCCGATGCGCCGCCTTGTCCGATCATCTGGCGCGGTCAGGTGAAAGAACGGCACCCGCGCAGTGGTCTTATCCATCGCGTCAACGTCTACCGGCTGAAAAACCAGTATTGGGACTGCTACTACGAAGCAGAATTACAGGCAGCCCACGGCGCCAAGTCGTTACCGTAAACTAGCCTAACAGGAGTATAAAGCCTCGGCCTAATGGCTGGGGCTTTTTTGTTGTATATGCAGTATTCTGAATGTCACATTATGAGGGCATTAGGCCTTGTGGACTGCCAGTAAACGGGAGTCCTTTGTTTACATCATCGTCCTACCTCTTTTCCACAACCAAGCGTAATTACTATGTTTAACAAGTCTATTGTTCATGCTCTATCCAGACCCTCTGTTGGCTGGAAATCACTGGCCACCTCCGTGCTGGCGGCGGCAACGCTGACCCTGTCCTCCTGCGAAAAAGACCAGGAAGACCAACCCCTCTCCCCGCAGCAAGTCACGACGGAAGCATCCACGCTCAAACGCCTGCTGGCGATGGGCTTCAAGCAGGACGCCATCGTGGATAAAGGCGACCACTTCCTGGTGGAAGGGGACATTCGCTTTGACAAGGTTACGACCAGCTCGCCCGCTACTAAGAAGGCACTGTCATCCACCAGCAGGATCAGGCCAGTACCAATGCTCTCATTGACACTAATCTGCACGGGCAGATTGCCGTGGGCATAGACCCCTCCTTCCCCAGTGCGTGGCGGGCTGATGCCGAACAGGCGGTATCGGAGTGGAACAGTATCGCTGGCAAGCGGCTGCGTTTTGTCTTGGTTAGCCCAGAGTTTGCCGATATTACCTTCAGTGTGGCCTATTTGGGCGGGGCCTACGGCCAGGCGGAATTCCCAGCCAATGGCGAGCCCGGTCACCGCGTGCGCATCGACCCAAGCATTCCGACCAGCCTGCGCAAGCTGGTCTTTGTCCACGAACTAGGTCATTGCTTTGGCTTCCGCCATACTAACTTGTATGTGAATGGCGAAGGAGCGGGCACCGTGGGCGGCAACGTCATTACGGAAACGCCCCGTGAGGATGCCAACTCCGTCATGAATTCGGGTAGCTCCCCGAACCAGTCACAAGGATGGCGCGGCTTCTCGAAGTACGACGTCACGGGCTTCCAGAACCTATACCCCATATTCATGTCGCCCGGTATGTATGCTCCCGGCACCCTGATGAAGATCGTGGCTCGCAGTACTGGGCAGGCCTTGACAGTCGAAGGCAACTCCTACGCCACGGATGCCCGCATTATTCAGCACCCCTACAACGGCACGGGCAACGACCAGTGGCTTCTCCAGGATGCGGGCAACGGCTATCACAAAATCATTTCTCGCAACACGGGCTATGCGCTGACGGTGCAGTATGACTCGTATACGCCGGGTGGCCAGCTCATCCAGCATCCCTACAACGGGACGGGCAATGATCAATGGGAGATTCAGGAGGCAGGCCTCGGCTATTATAAGATTCGCGCACGTAACAGCCGCCAGTGCGTGAACGTGTACAACAACTCTTCCTCGGTGGGGGCACCGATCATCCAGTACCCATACGACGGAAACGCCAATGAACAGTGGTACATCACATTTGCCCAGTAAGCTACCGGGCTGATTCTTACCAGTGCTGGTAGAGATACAAGCGCAACGTGTGTGAGCTAGTTCGTATACAAAAAAAGCCCTTCCTAGTATGGATGGGCTTTTTTTTGTATTCTCGTGAAAGACTAGACGAGCCGTACGATAGCGTGCAAGTATCTGGTTGAGTTAAACCCGCTCTCCTATGGTCCGGCGTAGATTAGGACCAGTGGTATTACGAGCCCTCTCCTCATCTTCGCAAACGCAAGATCAAGCAAGTGAACTGGTTGGCAGTCTTCAATACTTATGTTGAAATAGGCCTTGTGGTGTTCTCAATTGGCTGTGGCATGCGCCTGCTCAGTGGCGTGTCCTTATCTGATAGTATCCTGTTGGAAGGCCGCAACGTTGGGCTCACCGATCCAACCAGCTACGTACTATGCGTGATAGCAGGCATCTTCGCTTGGCCGCTTGGGTTTATCCATATGCTCCGAGGTCGGTAGCCCTTCTACTCCCCTGTTTAAGACCTTGACTCGCACAAGTCGAGGCTCATTACAATCCGGCCCTATCAGTTAGAACCTGATTCAGTAGTGTATCACACGGGAGTTTTCTTTTGCCAAGCTGACAACCTATCGGCAGCCCAGTGCCTCTTCCTTCTATCTATCTACGCCTTTATCCAAGAAGCAGTATGCGCCGTACGTTTACGTTTGCTCTATTCGGGTTGCTGACCACGGGTACTGTTCAGGCCCAACACGTCCGCTTTGGCGTAAAAGCGGGACTAAACGCTAGTACGTACCAAGCAAAAATACGCCTGAGGCACGCTTTCGTTTGGGCCCCGCCGCGGGCGTACTCGCCCGCCTGCCGTTAGGGACGCATGTGGATATTCAACCGGAACTCCTGTATGAGCAGCGGGGTGCGCGCACAGCCTATGAAGCGGTCCCCCTGGTCTTGGGGTCAAGTGGCTCCTTGGTCTACAAACACGAGGAGCGGAACCGATTGCATTACCTGAGTGTGCCGGTGCTGGTGAGATTCCAAAAGCAGAAGTGGTTTGCCGTGTTAGGGCCGCAGGTCAGCTACTTGCTTGCGGCGCAGCAACGGGTGACGAACACTGTCACGTATACTGGGTCGAATCCTAACCCGGCTATTCCTACTGGTTCAGACACGTATACAGTTCGTGGCGTTAGCTCGTATCACCGCTGGGAAGCGGGCTATGTGGTCGGGGTAGGCTACCAAGTTGCCCCTCGGCTTGGCGTAGAGGTGCGCTACGCGGCTGGAATTACCCAGGCGGAGCGCCCGCTACTCTACGATCCAACTGTTTGGACGCCGCCCAGTGAAATGGCCAGCAATGCGAGCGTGCAGGCGCAGGTGAGCTACCAGTTTGGGACTCTTTAACAGGTGACACCAGCCTGACTACCTATCGAAAGCCCTGGCCATTAGGCTTGTCCTTACCCAAATCTTAAAAGCATTTCAGCCATAAGCTGAAACGCTTTCTCTATTATTGTTGGTGACCTCTCGAAAACAGAAGGTGTAGCATAGGGAGCGGCACCCATTGCTCTTTTAATGAGAACGACCGTTTTGGTTAAACGAACTTCGCTTAAGTCATGACCCTATTTACGGCTTTTGGTGGGCCGTCTGTCCTTACTTCCAAATACATGCCCCGCTGAAGAAGTCAGGCCATAAATATAATAGGCCGCATGGTCGTTGAAGCTGATGAGATAATACGGTTGATTGATAAAATTGGGGCTTATCTCAACTTCGTAAGACCTGGTTTTACCATAGGTCCTGGCTCTACCTTTATTGGTTACAAACTCCGTGTGGTAGAAGCTAATAGAAATGGTCTGCGGTGCTCGCTGCGCTATTTTTTGATAATCGGCAGCGTCAAAGGTTAAGCTGCCTGGGTAATAGGGCGTTTTGAACACCTCCTGATGTACGCTGTCCCATGCCACCGTGGTCTTAAGGTCGGTTATCGAGCCTATAGGAATATCGCCGTTGATGGAAATAATCACATTAAAGCTGTGGGTTTGCTGCGCAATGGATACCGTGAAGGTGCTGGCGACCAGTAGGGCAACAAACCACATCTTAAGGGTGAGACAGGCCATTTGATTTACTCTTTAGCTCTACAAGAACGCTCCTTTTTTGAACTACTGCCTAGCCACGTCTACTGGCATGGAAAAGTGGTCCTACAGACCAGATTGAGTTCAAAAAATGGGTTCACTTTTCAACGTTCAGGAAACGCAGAACTGCGATGAATTTCCTGAACTTGGCTTCTCGGAAGATTTGGGCAAGGACAAGCCGGGTGGGTCGGGGCTTTTTCGTATCGTTGGGGTAAGTCGATGTGTTGAAGGTCCGCCCTCTACTCGGCCAGGATTTTGTTCCCTTTTGTTGTTCCAGCTATGGTGCCTAATCAAAGAAGTAACAAAGTAGAGGTTCGTCTAGAAATAAGCGATTTTGACGATGTATCACATGAAGAAATTAGCCGCCGTCTAGGTCTACAACCCAGTAGAGTTTTTATCAAAGGCCAACCGTACAGCCCACTAATGGCCCGTATTGTAACCCAAAATCGCTGGCTGTTCAACTTATATGCTGCTGAGCAAGTGCGACCCAACATTGAGGACCAGTTAGATGAATTAATTAGGCTTGTAGAAGCCAATAAAAGTGCATTTACAAGTATTTGTAAGGCGTACAGGTGCGGAGTATTTTGTCTAGTAACAGTCTATAAGGGCCTCAATGAGAGCACACCAGCTGTCTATTTAGAAAAAAGACACGTCCATTTACTCGATACGTTGTCGGCATTATTTGACGTGGACATATACCTGAGTAAGTAACTAAATCTCACTCTCTAGGAATGCTTTAGTATGGATCCGGGAAATATGGCAGAAATAGTGACCGCTGCTGTTACAGGGGCAGCCGTGGTCGTTGCCTATAGAGCTATCAATGCGAAAAGGAGCGATGACCGTCGTGCAGATAGGCTAAACCGTATTAATCGCCAACTTAGTGAACTCTACGGCAAGCTAAGCATCCTAAATGAGGCAGGGATAAGAAATTGGTACTCGTTCGTATTGCAATACAGTAATGATAACACAGGCTTGGGCAGAGAATTTATGCGCTTCTTCCCCTACAAGCCTAAAGCAGATGAACCTATTACGGCGTTCAATCCTGCTCCGCCTACTGCAAAACAGTTAGAAGCTTACCGTCAATGGCTCAAGGTCCTCTTCATGAAAACGAATGAGGAGATGCTGGAAGTTATTTATGCGAACGCAGACTTGGTAGTCGGAAAAACCATGCCGAGTGTATTTATTGTGTTCGCTGAACATGTAGCTTCTCTACGGTTGTTGTTACTCAAGCTGGAGGACAAGGAAAAAGAGGGGGATACAGTATTTCTTAGTAATTGGGAGGAATACACAAAGCTCATGGCTCCGCATCCGTCTGGCGGCTTAGGGCTTTACATCCAAGCATCATTTGAGGTGTTGAAAGAAGAGCAAGAAAGAATGTTGTCAACCCATGACGTTCCCCTTACAGAAAAAAAACTTGCCAACAAGATAGAATGGGTCAAATGGCGTGAGGAGGATTACTGGTGTAAACAGGAGCATAAAGTAAGAGCATCAGTTGGGCAGCACTATGACTACAAGGAGGTACCTAAACCTAGTGGCGAGCGTACGTAGGTGAGTTGCATAAGTCAGAAAGCGATATATATAAAGGATACGCTGTGAAGATTCTATTCACTGCTGTATAGGCTACTACAATTGATTTTGTGACACCCCGCGCCCACCTGTTACTAGGCGCTTAGCGTCGATTTCAATCAGCATGTAAATGCAGTGGCAGCACTGATTCGCTTGGTCCTGGTAGCTTCTATTTTGCTTTCCTCACCTCAAAGCATCTTGCTATGACTTTCTCTACACTACATCTGGGTCGGCAACTAGCCGTTGTTTCAACGCTAGCTTTATTCTCTTGTGCTTCCTCTCAGGTTGGGGGCAAGGAATCTTCACCGGATACTACTACAGCATCGAAGGGTTTGATTGAAGTAGACAAAGCGTTTGAGAAAGTCTACAACGCCACGCAAGAGGTTCTCAACGAACCGGGCAATAACATCCTGGCAGTTGAAAGCATTGACTTAGCCTTTGCTACGACGACAACTAACGAGAGTAGCGGCGGTGTTAAGTTATGGGTCATTTCAACTGGGTATACCCGAAGCAGAGCAACCGCAAAAAAAGCCACCTTCACGTTTAAAAAAGACAGTGGCAAATCCAGTTTCGTCCTTGATACAACCGATCCCTTTAAAAACTACTTGCGATCCGTGATTCAAGCTTCCAGCCGGGTCAAAGAAATTAATTCCTTTGGGTTACAGGAGGTAGAGGTAGAGACCGGTTTTACGACAACAAAAAAGGGAGAAGCAGATGGAGAAATTGTATTGTCTCCTATTACCCCTACTGGTTCATTCAGTAGAGAGAAAGCCATCGAGCACACTATTACGCTCAAGCTTAAGAAAGCATCTTCTACTGCTGTAACCGGTACGGGGAAATGAGGGCTTATTCTGCGATAGAATAGCTCTATATACTCTACTTTTTGCTGCCAAAACTTACTGCTTTGGGCGATGCCGAATACCTACCATCCGAACGGTCAATTAGCCTGGGACGAGAGAACATGGAATGCTTATCATGAGGATGGTAAGCGGGCCTATACTCACTTCTCTGGTATGGCATACCATCTCAATGGACAAACGGCATTCAATCGGTTTGCGGGTATGGCGTACTATGATAATGGGACAACTGCACTTAACCAGCGAGCCGGCCTTGTTTATTATGCCAATAGTCACACAGCCTACAATCGGCCTGCTGGTCTGGTATATCACCCCAATGGGCAAACAGCTTACAACAAGCCTTTGAACACATATTATACGCCTAGTGGACAAATTTCTAGGCCCTTTCCTCTTGCCGTTCCACTGGGTTTAGGTTTGACGCTGCATGTTCTACCTCGAGTAGCCATCGGCCTCTATAACAAAGCCATATTGTAGCAATACACTAGTAAATAACAGGCCCCGACCTATAAAGGCCGGGGCTTCTTGCGTTGCAGTAGATGCGCCATATCCACACCTTTTTGCTGGTTGAGAATGGGCAAGGCTAGTGCACCAGCCTATTAAGCGCAAGATGATTACCACTTGCCTCAATACCTGGGCCATACAATCGAGTAGTAATGCTCTCTTGAAGTTATCCAGCTCCTAAACGTCTATTAAGGAGTCAAAGTGAGGCACATTAACAAACTGACAGCTTATATAGGTAGGGGTGTCTCGGCCCTGCCTTTGTTCACGTTCACGCTGTTCACGGTCTCTGTTCACGCGTGAACAGCGTGAACGGGCCGTGTGTTTGTCACGCTTCACAGCTGCGTGGCAATACGGCAAGCTACGCCGCTTGGTAAAGCACATCCTTGACATACAAGAATACCCTACTAGTTTGCAGGCGCGAACTTTATATTCAGTAGTAACAATGTTAAAGCAGGCGAAGTAGTTGGCTATTGCATTTAGCTAAGTAGCTATAAGCCTTGTAAATTATCGGGTAAAGTAGTAATTCACTCTACATAGACAGCAGGTATAAGTCAATTGATATGGCTCTTTACTCTTATGTGCTCAGGTATGATAGTGGCGATGCTCCTAATCCATACGGCGGAATATGCACTCTTGCCATTTGCAAGCCTGCTATCCGAAGAACAGCCAAAGTAGGAGACTGGATTATTGGTACCGGCTCCAAGTGCTCCCGCGTTGGAAACCACGTTGAAGATATGGCTGGATACTTAGTCTATGCCATGCGAGTCAGTAGGAAACTTACTTTGGAAGAGTATGATCACTACTCTAAACAGGAACTCACCATCAAAATCCCTGGCCATAAGGAACACCGCCACTTATCAGAAAATGTAGCTGGAGACTCGCTTTACGATTACACTAGGATAGTAAATGGCCATCCGCAACACCGAGGCGGACTTGTGCATCAGAATTTTGACTTACAGATAAGGGACTGGCGAGGGTTGTATGTACTTCTTTCCAATGAGTTTTACTATTTCGGACGTGAGCCACGTGCCTTACCAGACCACTTGCAAAGGATGGTCAAAAAGGGGCAAGGGCACTATCGACGTACTGATCCTAACGAAATCGAAGCTTTTGAATATTGGATTCAGTCACAGGGTTTTGAGCAGAACAAGCTGTATGCAGAACCGCAAAGTCCAATATGGCAGCCCAGAACATATGGTATTTCGACATTCCTACAGTTAAGCTAAATGTATGTTCAGACATGGTGAGCGGTAAACCCTCCTGTTGAATCATCTTGGTGCGGTCCAGATCATTGTCTCTGCCATGGAACAAAAACTGCAACCAAAGCCCCCGCGCTTGTACGAAATCGACCTGCTACGTCTTCTAGCCGCGTTGACTGTGGTGGTGTATGGCCGCTAAGCCATTCGTTGAAGAACTGGGTAGCAACCGGAATAGCCTATCTAACGAAGTAACCCCGACTTTTCTCTAGCGGCTCAGCCCACGTCCACCGTCACTCCCGTATCTTATAGGCTCTATTCTCTATGCTTCGCTTTTGCCTAGTTACTCTATTCCTAGCGCCGACCGTAGCCGTTACACAAACGGCCGAACCCAAGCAATCCCGCATTGATCCAGACGTCTGGAACGTTACGGATAATACTGCAATGCCTATCCAGTATGCGGAAGTTAAACACCTGGAAAAGCTACTGCACACTGCCGCCGTCAAAGGCGGGTGGTCGGCCGAACGCATCGCGCAGGAGCGCACCAAGATTCCTCCGGGCGGCTTCGTACTCGTATCCTTTGCGCGGGACACCCCACAGCTAGCCGACTCCAAGAACCTGTCGATCATTGTTCGAGGGCCCCAAGGCAAGGAGATCACGCGCTATGAGTCGGCGAGGAGCAGCCCAGGGAACCCGATGGTTATCAACCAGCGGCTCCACTACCAAAGTCTGCTGCACATTCGCTTGGAAAGCCCACTCGCAGCTGGTTCTCGGGTATCCATTGTGGAAGCCCCCGCCCACCGCTACGAATACATCATTCGCCCCTTGTGAGATAGGGCTCTAGCGCAGGCAAACAGAGCCGTAGTGGACGCTAACGACAAGCGATATACCTAAGTTTATTCACCTATTCAGCGCAATTCGTTCACCGATTCGGTGTACTTGATTATCAAGTAATTGAGTCGTATTTTACAAAGGTACTTCAATGCTTATTTCTTGGTAAATTTTTATTTGCAATAGTTTTTATTGCGATCAACAGCCGTCTAGTTTTGGGGCATGAGAGGTCAATAACGACTCCTCGAACACCTGCCATTTTCAACAAATGACCCCATTAGAACAAGCAGGCGAAGCCTTCGGTAAACTCATTGCCTTAGCTATTCAGCAAGCAGTACAAGCAGCTATTGAACCCCTCAAGCGCGAAGTAGTTTACCTCCGCGCGCAGACCAACGAGTGGGTAGACACCCCCACGGCGTTGAAGCTCACCGGCATCAAATCCAACACCACGCTTCGCGCCGAGCGGGACCGGCCCAACACCGTGTTGAAGTTTTCCGGTATTGGCCGTGCCATTCGCTACTCCCGCGACTCCTGTGTGCAGTACGCCGAATCCAAGCGCTTGGGGCGACGTTAAGTATAGTTAGTCACGCTCATATGTACGACTTCATCCAGCGCCAAGAGGCTGAACGCATGATTGCCGACGCTCTCGCCCCCTTGCAGCAAGAACTTACCTACCTCCGGGCGCAAACCAACGAGTGGGTAGACACGGCCACGGCCCTCAAGCTCACCGGCATTAAGTCCGATACCACACTTAGGGCCGAACGGAAGCGCCCTAACACAGTCCTGAAATACTCTGGTATTGGCCGTGCTATCCGCTATTCTCGCGACTCCTGCGTGGCCTTTGCCGAATCGAAGCGCCTGAATAAAATTCAACCCTCACTTTTGAAGACTAGGTAATGTGTTGAACTTGAACAGTAGTAAATTACATTCAATAATGTTATTGACAATCAAGTATTTATACACTTTCAAACTACCATATAATGGCGTGGCAAAATGGTAACTTGTAGAAAGCAACCCTACAACGAGCCTCTTATTTCATGCTCCCACCTAATCTGGCGCAGCTACCCGTCTGCAAAAAGCTCACGATTTCCTGAAGTCGAAAAATGTAATTGTTCCAGCCTCATACGATGAGTTTGAGAGCGTAATCAAACAGGAGGGTCGCATGCAGAAGCTGTATGATTACTTGCGAGTCCAAAATGTTATGGTACCTGAAAGCTTCAGTGATTTTCAGGCTGGTATGATGGAGCAACAGGCGCAACCTAGTTTAGATGTTCCTCTTCCAGTCCAGCAATCTCGTCTAAGATCATTGCATACAGCAATTGCACGCGACGGTTACGACGTGCCTGCGGATTATAGCGAATTTGAGAGCAAGCTTCTAGAGAAGCCAGAACGCTTACGGTCTCTCCACACCAGATTAGTAGCCGATAAGTACGATATACCAACTGAGTTCAGTGTTTTCGAAGCGAAAGCAATGGAGGGACTCCATAAGCCGGTTTCTCCACAGGGCATGAACGGGCAGACCGACGACCTCTCGGCCTTCACCGACCCCAACGGCACCATTTCGCCCCAGTACCCCAGCCTCACGGACCGTTCCGCTACGGCCCTGAGCACGGTAGACCCACTGAGCCCCGAAGGCTTGCAGGCCGACGCGGATACGGACGGTAGCTTTGTAACGGGCCTCAAGTCCTTTCTCAACCAACTGGACCCGCGCAAGATTGCAGGTAACGTGGTGGACTACGCGGGCGACCTAGCCGACTGGTCCATGTACTCGTTTGTGCGGCCCGGCAAGGCGACCGACCAACTCGGCAAGGAGTTGCGCGACAAGGCCGACGCCAACGCGCTTAAACTCAACCGCAAGGCCAACGCCTCTATTCTCGACGAGCCCACCAACCCGCTGGCGTGGAGCAAGCTGCTCGGCGGTGGGGCGGGTTCCATTGTGCAGGTCGGAGCCGCTGCCGCGTTGGGTGGCCCCGGCGCGGGCATTGCGGCCGGTAGTGCGCTGGGTATTTCCGCCACCAAGGACGCGGCGCGGGAGGCCGGTATTGGTGACCAGGAGGCCGCGCTAACCGCCACGGTACTGGCCCCCATTCAGGGCGTACTCGAAGAAGTGGGCCTGGGCTTCATTACCAAGAACCCGGCCGCCCTCAAGCTGGTGCAGTCTGCGATTATCAAGCGGGCGCTGGCCTACGGGGAAGGCAAGCTAGCGAAGAACGCGCTGGTCAAGGCCGCCTCGGAACTCATGCCCGAAGTGGTGAAGAAGTACGCCACCCGCGCCGCTACCGGGGCCGCTGGCGAAGCCGTGACGGAAGGAGCGCAATCCTTGGTCGAAGGGGAGGCACAGATAGTAGCTGATGCAGCCCGCTCACCTGACGCCCCCGGTAAGTATGGCACAACGCAACTAGACGTTGCCCGCAAGGCAGGGGAATCAATGGCCGCCGCCGTGGTACTTGGTGGCGCGGCTGGCGGCTTTAACGCTGCCCCACAACAGGTCAATAGTACTGTTGGTCAGTTAGCCGAGACGTCTCCGTCAGTCAACCCATTGGCGGCCGTAGCCGCTCCTACTCTACAGGCAAGAGCTATTCAGAACGAACCTGCCATCAAGGCCCATCCCGTGGCTAAACTGAAGACAGGCGCCACGCTGTTGGCTGACTTTGCGCAGGATGGCACAGCCATTCGCGCTTACGATGAGCAGGGAGCAGAATATAGTTTGGAGGATCCCGCAGTGCGCCAGCGCGTGGAGCAAGCGGCACCTATTGCTGAAACCACGACAAATCAGGCTACGCCAGCCGCCTCAAACGCACTTACAGATACTGAAACGCAAGAAAGCGCGTATTCTGCGCCTATTTCATCACGCCCGTCCAGCTCCGCTTTAGATAATATGCTGCCGTCGGACAGCGAGGCACCATCAACTGCTGAAACGGTTGATACTCCTTCCCAGCTATTCTCCGTATCACTCCCTAACAACCCTATTGCCACATTAGAGGCTATAGACAATCCTTTTGGGGAAGCTGATAGCCCCGTCCCGGTGAACAGCCCATACTTCTCAGCAGAGGAATCCGCAGCCATCCAAAAGATGGTCAATGCCCTCGTTAAACAGGGCGTGGTAAAAACTCAGCGAGTGATTGCAGGTATGCGTGAGTCCGGCCTGACGGAAGAGGACGCCACCGACGCGCAATTATTTCCGGTAGTAAGGCAAGCGCTTAAAGATGCAGGTGTATTCCGCGCCAAGCAGAAAGCCCCTACTGGAACGTTAATAGGGGATGTTACCAGAGAGCGCCAGTCGATCCAACGCCTCGCTGCTGCGCCAGCGACGCCCGTCGCCCTCATGGAACGTGTGCGGGACGCCAGCCTCGATACGTACCAACCCCGCTCCTTGGCGGAAGCGGAAAAGGAGGTGGAGCACTATGTGCAGCGCGTGAGCTTAGACGAAGCTGTATCGCTTGCCATCAGCCCTGCAACTACTTTACATAGCGACGTCCGCACAGCCCTTCGCGTCAAGGTACTCAACAACTTAAGTAGACAAAGCGACGCTGCTCTCTGGATGGATGACCAAGCCGAAGCCGAGCGCCTGCTGGACCAGTCCTACGCCGTGGCCGAAGCCCTCGCCAAGCGGGGCACGGAAGCGGGTCAGGAAATCAACGCCTACAAGCTACTGGCCCGCCACTCGCCCGCCGCCGTGGTAGTAGCCGCCCAAAAAGAAGTGCGCCAGCAGCGGGACAAGAAAACGGCTGATGTAGCCGCGCAAAGCAAGCAGGTGGCGACCCGCGCCCGTGCAGTGCAGCGAGAAGTAGTGGACGCCACGCTGGAAAGTGAAGCCATTCAGAAGCTAAAGGCGCAACTGGAAGAAAAGACCAGCGAACTAGGGCGTCTGAAAAGCCAACTGGCTGAGGCCAACAAAAAGCTATCCGCTGGGCAGTTGAGTGGCAAGATTGCCCAAGTACGCCAGAAGCGGGCCAACCTGTGGGCCAACCTTAAGAAACTCAACAAGCAGGTCGGCATCATTGACCCCGCCCAAGAGCGGGCCGAATTACACGTTGCCATCTTCTCTACCTACCTGGACGAAGGTGTACTACAGCTTAAAAAACTGGTCCTGCGCTTTCGGGAGGAAGGCAAGCAGTTAGGCGTCGATGTGAACGACCCCAACCTAGAGCAGCAGGCCCAGCAAGCTATTGACGCCCGCATTGGCGAAAATGTACGGGCGGGTATCCGCGACCTAGGCGCCACGCTGGACGAGATCGTGCGCCGCCACGTTCGGGAGCAGGAAGAAACCGGCCGCACCTTGGCTGAAAAGCTCGTTGCGGAGGCAGGTCTAACCGACGTGGAAGCCGCCGCCTACGTAAAAGCCGTGGAAGCGGAGTTTGCCCGCCAGGTAGCCGCCCGCCGCGAGTCGGTGCTGGACCGTCTGCACAGCAAGCTCGGTGCGGTGCTGCCCAAACGCACGGTGAAAACGGCCCTCGAACAACTCCTAGGTACGCTGAACCTCGCGCCCATTGCCGACCAGCGGGTCACGGATATTCTGCAAGCCCAACTGGACCTGCCCCAGCTTACGCCCCAGGACGTGCAACACCTGCGCAAGCTGGCCGAAGCCGTGCAGACGGCCCCCACGGGCTTTCAGAAGGACGATGCGGTCAGTAAGCTTCTCGCGGCCCAGCAGAAAATCAAGGGCGTGAACCTGCTCGACATTGGCAACGCCATGTGGTACGCCAACGTGTTGAGTAACCCCAAAACGCACTTGATTAACCTGGTTGCCAACCTCCTGCAAACGGGCGCGGAGCTGGGCGTAAGTACTATCTACAACGCGGGGCAAGGAAGATTGGCTACGGCGCCCACCAAGGGCCTCGTGCGGGGCTTGCAGCGCGGCGTACTCGAAGCGCGGTCCGTGCTGGCTACCGGCCGGGAAGTAAGCCGCGACGGCAGCAAGTACGAGATTCCCGGCCTGCTGGAAACAATCGCCTTCACGGGCGGCAAGCTCAACCCCGCTTCCTACCTCAAGTACGTCACCCGCATGCTCCGCGCCGGGGACGTGCTGTTCTCATCGGGCCTCAAGGAAATGCGGGCCTACGAGCTGGCCGTGCGCGACGCGGTGGAGCAGCGCGGGGATGGGGAGCCCACAACCCAGACCTGGGAGCGCGTGTACGAAACGCTCTACTACACCGAAGCCCGCCTGCAAGCGGCCGAAGCCCAGGCCCGCACGGAAGGACTCACGGGCCTCGACTTCAAGCGCCGCGTGTTTGAGCTGGTGGAGGAATCCCGCCCCGACCAAGCAAGGCAGCAAGCCCGCAACTACGCCGTGCGGGCCGTGTTCAACGGCGACGTGAAGGGGGCGCTGGGTGTTGTGGCTACGGGTATTCAGATGATTACAGAACACTTTACCTTTCAAACCAGATATGGTGATTTCAAGCCAGGAAAGTATGTTGTCCCGTTCACGCGAGTTATTACCTCGGTCGCCAATGCGTACCTAGACTACACGCCAGTAGGAGCCTTGCGTGCTGCAAAAGGTTCTACCCTGTTTGGGGGCAAGGCGGAGTGGGCAACGCAAGAGCAGTACACGACTGAGCAGCGTCATAAGCTTCTTATTAAGTCAACTATAGGAGCCGCCACCTTAATTGCTGCCTATGCCTTATCCCATGAAGAAGATGAGGATGGTAAGGTAACGATGGAGATTAGTGGGGCGGGCACGGGCAACTTTAATAAGGACGCCCAGCTAAAGCTTACTGGTTGGCAGCCCTACTCCGTTAAATGGAAGGCTCAGACACCTGGGTAAGTTACGCCAACTGGCCTTTTGCCATGATGCTCTCCGCAGCGGGGAACGTGAGTGATGGTGAAAAGTATCGAGACGAGAGAATTGAAAACAGTGACGATGCACTGAACGCGGTCTTCGTAAACGCCTTCCGCGCGCTGCAATACACCAAGGATATGACGGTCCTGAAAGGGGCCGCTAACTTCTTGTCTGTACTCGAATCGAGAAATACAGATCAGGTCATGCGATGGGCGGCCAATCAGACAACCTCCGCCGCCACCGGCTACGTACCTTCTCGGCGCTACAAGCTCAACTGGTCAAGGACTACGATGCACTCAATCAAGTGGGTAAGAAGGACGCTCGCACCTTATCCGACAGACTAGTACAGAACATTCCCGTAGCGCGGCAGGGCCTCACCGACGCCGTGGACGTTCTCGCGACTCGGTGCCCCAGGATACGGACCGCATTTTTAGTAGTCCCCCAATACGCGACGCGGAAACGCAGCGGGTGTGGGACTTTCTGCGCGACCACAAGCTGTTTATTTCCGTGCCGCCCCGCACGGTGGGTAGCACAGCCATTCTGCACTTCACCAAGCGCACGGAAAAGCAGATGAGCGACGACGAGTACTACCGCTTCATGAAACTGCGCGGGGCCTTCATCAAGCAACGCCTGCTTGGCTTCACCGCCCGCCCCGTGGGCACGGCCACGCCCGCCCAACTGCAAAAGCAGCTTAACAAGCTCACGGAAGAAGCCACCAAGCGGGCCAAGGTCCAAGCCATCGTCTACGGGCAGTAACCGCACTCCTTCCCCCGGCCACGCCTACTGCGCATCATGCGTCAATAACAAAGGAAGTTTCTATGGCCTTTATCAAGCTACTTGCTTCGTTATAGTATTCGTGCTGGGCTCGTATGTGAAGCCATACTTATGCCCGTAAAAGCAATACAGGCGAATCCGGTCCCGCTCTTCGGTAAAGTGAATAAGCTGGCCATTGAGTGCCTCAATGCCGTGCTTTTTGGCCCGTTTCAGCACATAATCCATCGCGAGTGAATTGCCTCCCCGGCTTCGATGCTGCTGCCCGTCATTGTACACATCGATGGTATAGCGGTTGCTCCCGATCGTAGTTGTGACCACAATCCGAGCAATAAATGCGCTATTGCCGTGCTGACCAGCGTCCTTCGGGTTGAACACAAAGACCGTAAAGTTGTCAGCTTCGTCGGTTGGGTCGTCCGTAAACAGGTACACCTTTTCTTTATCGGCCACGGCAGCCTCTTCTACCGGTTTGCGGCATTCAGGTATCGGATCAAATGCGTGTTTGAAGTTGGCAGGAAAGGGAATAGCTGGCTCTTCGGGATAAGCGGCCGCTTTCCGCACTTCTCCTTCTCCCACCAGCCGCCATTCATTCACGTGCTGTAGAAGAAAATCGAAGGCCTCCTGCGCACGACGAAGCTCCTGTTTTAGATTCTCTTCGCGGCTCTCTGCCAGCTTCCATCGATTAACCGCTTTCCCGAGTTCCTCGGTCCGTGTCGCTACGTCTTGCTTGGCCAGCGTGTAGGAAGTCCACCACCAGCGTAGACCAAAACAAAGCATGGCGGCGATAACAATACCAATAGGTAGTAGCGGAAGACTCATAGGTGAACTAGACGCAATAGGTAGCCAAAACAGTAGTTACGGCTGTGCACTAGCAAGAGGCCAGCAGAGACGGGTAAGCAAGCCTAAAATCCAAATCACATTTGAATAAATATCTAATTATCAATAGTTTATATTAAAACCAGAACAGCCTAAAGCCTCACCGCTTAGCCGTATCTTGTATAGAGACGCAACACGGCGTCCCCTAACTTGCTACCGCCGCTAATGGCAGAAATTACCCCCTTTACCCCCGTTCTTCGCCCCGGCCAGTCCAGCCACGAGGTGACTGGCCAAGTCCCCGCCCACTCACCCACCAGTACCCTATCCGATGGCTGCGACACCCTCGTGTTGTGCGATCCTCGCGACGGATTGGCCGCGGAGTTTACTGAATTCTACACGCTGCCCGCTACGGCTACCCCGACGGTTCACTTCTCCGTCGGGGAGGGTGCCGTGCATATTCTGCTCAATGGCACTTGGCAGTTGCTTCCGGCCAGTATTCCCGCCGCTACCCCTTTTCGGCTGGCTGTGCTGCGCCTCAACAACCTCGCTTTTTACGCTACCATCACCCTCACCTACGCGTAAATGGCCACGTTGATTGCAACCCGAATAGACCCTGCCTTACGCAATGGTCCTGTTGAAAACGTGTTCTACGTTTCCCAACACGGGGCGCTGGGCGGCGCCAACTTCCTGACCGGCGCCGTGCCCACCACCGACGACACCGCCAAGCTACAGGCCTTATGCAGCCGGAACGGGCCGAAGCACATTGTGATTGACCGCGTGTGTCCAACCAGCGCTCCGCTGAAGCTCAACTCTGACACCACGCTTGAATGTATTAATGGCGGGGCGATTGTGCTCAAGCCAGGCAGCAACTGTAACGTTCTAGAGGATGCGACTTACAGCACGACTACGGGCCTGTACACCACCCGCAACCTCGCCTTAATAAACCTGCGGGTGAATGGCAACGGCTTCGCCAACGGGGCCTTCCAGCAGATTCATCACCGCCCCGACGGCTGGAACGTTATCCTGCGCTTGACAGGTGTAGAAAACGTGATGCTGGTCAATCCGTGGTTTCGCAACGCTCGCACGTTTTGCTGCTTTATGAACAACTTCCACGCGGTGCGCGTGATGGGCGCGTTCATCAACCAACCTAGGGAGGCCCCTTACGGCAACCTCGACGGCATGAAGTTCTGCGGTCCGTACTCGGATTTGCGGGTGGTGGGGGTGCGCGGTTACGCTAAGGACGATATTATCAGCACAGTAGGCTGTGACATTTGGGTGCCTACCGCCGCACAACTCCCCGCTGGCGGCAACGAAACCAATACGGGGGTAGACCCACGGGCGACCTACGGTACGGCTACGAACGGCTATATCAGCAACGTGGTATTCGAGGACACGGCCATGTGCATTCGGGTCATGAGCAAGAACTCGCTGGTAGATAACCACACGTTTGAGAACATCAGTGGCTCGACTCAGGGAGGGGTGTTCCTCATTGACAACTTTACCATCGGCGGGGCCACGCCTAACTTTCTCTACGACCCCGCACCGGGTGATGGGGGCGGCAACCTCAGCACGCTCACCTTCAAGAACGTGAACGTGACGGGCCTGGTCGGCCAAAACGGGCTGGGCTTCTTCGCCCTCGGCGGGCGCATTCGGGACCTGGAGTTCATCGACTGCCATTTTCTGGATACCAGCAGCGGCGAACCCTTTATCCGCGTGCACACAGGGGCACAAATCAACAACCTGCGGGCGCAAGTCAAGGCCTTCAGCGGCAGCAACAGTATTGTCGATGTAGTCCGCAGCAGTGGGCAGATCACCAACCTGTTTCTGAACGCAATTAGTTACGAACGATCCGCTCAGGCCAACAACAGCGCTATCTTCCGCCAGGAGGCCGGCGCCACGAGCCGCATTATCACGACCGGGCTGTTTTCGCGCCGCACGGGTGCACATTTGGCGTGGAGTGGTGGCGGCATTGGGCTAGTGCACAGCACAGGGGCCAGCGGTACGGAGATGTTGAGTGCGGGCGGCACGACCCACGGCCATATAGACTTGGGGGGCAAAACCTTGACTGCCGCTACCCTGTCGGGCTTCTCGCCGGACCTGAGCACGCACCACAACGGCAGCATTACCTTCACCCGGGGCGATGCGTTCACCTCTACCGTCACCACCCCGCCACCTACGACGCCGACCCCGCCGCCACCCGGGGAAGGCGACGCGGTCACGAGCTATCCCAAGACCAACCTCACGGCGTTTTGGGAGTTCAACGAGGTGGATGGCGCTTTCCTCTCCAGCGTGGGTTCTCACCCCCTCGCCCGCGTGAATGGGGTCACCACCACGACTGGTAAGCAGGGCACGGCCGCCGCCTTCAACGCCGCCGCTACCCAGCGCCTGACCGGCGAAGCAGACCCTTTCTCGGCGAATACGGCCATGACCATCTACGGCTGGGCCAAAATCACCAACACGTCCCAGACGCAAGTGCTGGTGTCCAAGTGGGTGGAGGGCAACACTGCTCAGCAGGAATACGTCTGCTACTACGACCACACCGCCGCCAAGCTCAAGTTCAACGCCCGTACGACGAGCGGGGTGCTGGAAGCGGCTAGTGCCATTCCCGCCTTTGATACGTGGTTCTTCTTCGCCATGCGCTGGAATAGCAACCGCATCTACCTCACCATTAACGCGGCGTTCCCCTCCACCCAAGGAGTGATTAGCGAAGCGGCCACGGGTGCCATCACGGCCACATCAGCTATTCTGACCCTCGGGGGCTACTCCGAGTCGGCGACCACGACCTTCAGCGGACTCTTGGATGAGGTGGGCTTTGCCCAGCGGGCCTACATCGAAAACGAACTGATCTACCTCTACAACCAAGGGGCGGGTCGGGCTTTCCCCACGCCTTAAACCAGCAGGGGCAGCATAAGCGCTGGCCCCACCCTGTACCCGTACCGCTCCACCCACTCGCCAGCCTTGGACCCGCCCTGTCACACGATGGGGCGGCTTCATGTTCAGCGCCACCCATCTGTGTCCGCACCTGATGGGGGTGCCGGGCGGGCCGCCTGTACCCATGTGATGAGCGGAAATCCTATTCCTACCTACTTATCCAATCTTCCTTCGCCGTGACACAACCTAGTTGCTTGTACCCTGGTGAAACCGGCCAGGGTATCTATTTCGAGGGTCGGCCGGGCACGGCGCTGCTGCTACCGGAATTGCCGTATTCAGCTGACCCAACCGCTGAGCTTGGCCTCCAGCAGGTGTTTCTGGGTGACACGTGGCAAGGCAGCTTGCTGTTCTATAACACCCCGGATCGTATCGATTATCCCTTTGCCATCATGGCCGAAAAGCAGTTGTACATCTGGCACCAGAACGCGGACGGGAACGCGCAGGACCTGACCCTGCAAGCGGATGCAGTAGTCCGGTTGACGTTGTAAGCAAACAAGCCCGTAGCAATGCCACAGGCTTGTTTCACACACGTAGTAAGTTCTTCGTTTAGGCCGCCTGTTGCAGGGCGTTCACCGCAACGGGCACGGCCCGGCCAATCAGCCACAGGGCGCGGATATCCTTCACATCCCACTGCTCGGTCAAGTCCTCGTGGCTGGTATGAACAAAAATCACCTCTCGGTCCTGCTCATTCACTTCTAGAACTCGGCCCACATTCGTAGCTAGGTCGCTGTAGTACGCGGAGCCGGAACCCACGTGATCCTCGTGCTCGTAATAGGTAGAGTACAGTACCAGCGTACCAACCGTTAACCACTGCCACACGCTCAAGGGCTCGCAGACGGCGTACACGTCCTGGTCAATCTGCGCCAGGGCGGCAGGTACGTGTAGGATTCGGCAGCCCCGCCGAATCTCGTCTTCGGTCAGTTGCACGGCCGGGCACATGTCCAAGGGGGCGAGGTAGCGGCTCTCATCGTGCTGGCGATTCTGGGGGGAGGTTGTGTTGGCTTTCATTACCTTTACTGTGAAGTGTTTGAGAGTCGGCGTTAGCGCGCCGTTTTCGAATGTTAGAGGTCACCTGTTAGCGCGGGTGGCCTCTTTCCCTTTTGATGATGTGTTAAAGGTAGTATTTAATCCCAACAAGAAAAATATTTACCCCATATTTATTTTGTTGTTTTTCTTGTTGCGTCTAAACATATCAGCTACCCCCTATATTTGCTGCATGGAACACCCCCCTAGAAAGCAAGGACGACCAACCAAAGACCCCGCTCGGCACAAGCGCAACCGGGGTATATCCATGACGGACGCCGAGTATGCGAAGCTGATTGAACTAGCCACGGCCGAGAATAAAGGCATCAGTGAATACATCATTACTAAGCTAGGCTTGTCCTGATGGCAGGAAGCTATTGCGTGCGGATGCTTCTTTACCGTTTCCCGCTGGACACTTTGCTTTGGTCCGCACTTCCTGACCGCTTTCCCTTCCCCACGACTACACGTTACGAAGTAAACAGGCTGGTGCAGTAGCCAACCAGTTGGGGGAGGGGTGCTGATTCTAGGGTACCCGGTTCGTTTAGATCGGCTTTCCCTTGGGCCTAGCCCGCACAGAACCCCCCACTTGGTCTTTCATCCCACCTACGCGGCCTACAAACACCCCGGGGTGAGCTTCCGGGCTTGCTCGCGCATACTGCGTTGCAACTCCCAGGCAATTCCACAGCCCGTTGTCGTTAGGTGGAGCTGACGGGCAGCGCGACGACGCGGCGCCTCCCGACGCAGGTAGCCCGTAGCCTCCAGGTGGCGCACATGCTCGCGCACGGTGGACGTGGAGAGCCACCCCGTACACAACTGAGGCGTCGTCGGCCACTGCCCGTTTTCCTCGCGCATCACATTAATAGCCAGCAGTAAGAGCATGGCAGCGGGCAATAGCGTATGTTCCGCCTGCATGTGGCGCAACGCAACGGGGGCCATCACGGCGTACAGGAAAGGATTTGGGTCGTGTCTCGACCGTTTGGTATAGGGAGGCATGAAAAGCGCGTGGTTGCTGGTGTCAGGGCCGTTTTAGGTGAGTCAGTGCGCGGGGCATTTCACGTAATTCCAGCGGGCAGTAGGATACTGGGAGAGCGGGTGAAAGGCCAGGAAGGGGCTTAGCACTCAATCACACCCACGCAGAAGAAAAAAAACGGTATCGACCTGGGGGTGGGGTGCCAATTAGAGGGTACCCGGTTTTTGAGAGAGGTACCTTTCCGGCGTACTGGACCTATTGTTACTACCCGGCTCTTTTTATTGGGAGACGGGCACACAGCCTTCGTAGTGAAGCCACTGGTGTAGCTCCTCTTTCGTTATGCTGGCTGCTATCCGAGCGCGGGTCTGCGCTACCCACTCCGGCAGGTGAAGAATGGGCCAGAGCAGTTGGCGCTTTTCCGCAACTCGTTGTTCAGCCTGTAGTCGAAGCTTCGCTAACACTCGATTTCGTCCGGCTTCCGTCTGGCGGTGATTTGCCGGTTGGCAGGCTTCTTCGTCCGCCTTTTTCAGTGTGCGTAGACGGTAGGACTCTAGTAGGGCTTCTGCAAACTCGGTCAACTCCGACGAAGGACCTAGTTTCGGCTCGTAAGCAGTTAGAACACGTAGTAAGGTATCAGGCCAGGCGCTGCCGTCGTGGTCCTCACACCGTACGGCGCGTAAGTCGTCACAGATCGCGCCCAGCGTACCAGCCTCGTGCAGGAGCAGGTGTGCCACCCCAATGGCGCGCTGCAATCGTGCTTTTTGAGTGGGCTTGTTTGTAAGCCGATACTGCTGTACCAGCCGTTTACGGTGTTTGCGAATCTTGCCAGCAAAGTAGTTGCTGCTATAGAGTAGGTTCATGGTAAAAGGGAGCAGGTCAGAGAGTAGTAAGGCAAGGTACTATTGCTTGAGGTCCCAGCTTGGTGGGTAGCCGGGGTGCTGCGCCAGGATTAAATCAGCCAAATCGTAACCGTCCGCCTTCTGTTGTTGCGTGGCGGTGGTTTCGAGGTAGTCAGACACATGCACATCGTAGTTTAGCCCACGTAGTTCAGCGGCTTTAGTAGCCCATAAGTGATAGGCACGACCGTTGGTAGAGGCGTCAGGCCATAGCACAATGCGTCGGTTCTTTACTGGCTGTAGCCGTTCGGCGGTGAGGTTAGAGAGAGACCCCACGGCCAACCAAGTAAAGGCGGGCATATAGGGCGTGGCCAGGATGGCCGTCTTGGGTGCTTCAGTAATAGCGACCGGTTTACTTGCGGGTGCCTCTGCTAATTGTGTGAGTCCATAGAGGCAAGGCGATTTTGCGACTTCAGGTCGTGTGTACTCACGTAACCATTCCGGCACGGATTGTCCCTGCTTCTGGTGCGCTTTCTCTAATGCTTTGTGAATCCACGATGTACACCGACGAGTACTCCCATCCCCCAGCTTCTGCTTGGCGGTGTGGCCATTCTCATCAAAGAGCACCACTTGCCCACCTCGCACCCGACCTAATTCGTCACGCTGCCAAAAAATGGTAGCACCCTGCCAGTAATTAGAAGACCCGATCTGAAAGCGGCGTAACAAACTATCGGCTTCTCCCCCACCGTACAGCCTTCCAAGCATTCGGGCAAAGGCGTTGCTTTGATAGTGACTCATGGACTGCTGTACTATCTCTTCTGGGATAATGCCCAGCGGTGCCACGGGGACAGGGGGTGTCCTACGGTACGCCGCGCTGTATGATGTTGTCATCTGGCCTTGGCGGATCTCATCGGCATAGCTTTGACCAGTGGCACCCTTGTCGTATGGGTTGAGATAGTAGCCGCATTTATCTTGTCGGTCACAGCGGCCAAACCGTTCCGGCAGCAAGTCGCCGGTCAGGCTATCGAGGTATCGAGTAAACCGGTGGGGGTGTTGGCAGTTGGGGCAGGTGTAGCGGGTTTTCTTACCGGCCCAAGGTTGTAAGGTGTAACGTGGTGGGTGCATGAGCAGCGGTTGAAGGGCCGCGCAGGTGCGTAAAGTGCGTAGTGCGTAAAAAAATTACGCACCTACTTTCAGGGCATCTTGTGGACAGAAGTCCATGCGTAATTTTTCTACGCACTTTACGCACCCCAGCCCGTTGATTAATTTGATTTAAGCCAGTTGCGCACTGTTCCTTCTACTACTCCCAGCCTGATGGCAATCTTTCGGTTAGACTCCCCTTCCCGGTTTAGCTCAACCGCCTGCCGACGCATTGCCTCCCGTGCCGTGGTCCGCGCTTGAGGAGCAGGAGCTTCGCGGGGCATTCGGGCAAACAGAGCTAAGGCGTGGCGGCGGTACACATCCGCCAGCGTTAACGCAGTGGCAAAGTCATCATCTGCGCACACTAGTCTTCCAGCCGGCAGGAGTCCACAGTCCGTTTGCCGGAGGAGAGTAAGTAACATAGCCAATCGGAAAGTTGACAGGCCTAATCGCTTAATGATGCCACCTGACTCTTCTCCATATACTGCAACAGCGTCGGCTAGTGCTTGACGTCCAGCCTCATTGAGTTGATCCCATTGGGTAGAAGTTAGCTCTACTATCACGGGCTCCGTTACAGTGGCAAGGAGTTCCGTGACGACTTCGCTTAGCTGGTCGAAGTGCTGCGAAAGATTGCCCCGACCATTGTTAGGAGCAACGCTTCTCCACGTTTGGGCTGGGTTGCAGAAATAGAATAGAAACCGACTAAACAACCCATTTTCAGCGGACGGAATGATGCCTCGTACTTGACCCAACGTGGCAGTCAGAACAGTGGCTAGTACTGGGCTATTGACCTCCAAGTGTTCACGGCCTGTTTTGCGTTGGCTAGTGACAGGTTCATGGTGAAAAGCCTTACGGAGTATATCGGAGAAATTACCCCACTCCTGTTTCAAAGGCCCAGCCAACGTATCCCCCTCGGTTTCACACATAATCAAGTGCCCCTCATTGTCATTCAAGGCACCTAGAATAGATGCTGCACTGCTGTTGGCCGGGACAAATAATTGGCGAAACTTAGGCGGTGCAGGTGGTCCGTCAGATGGCGTCAGCAACTGAGAAGCTTTGCTGGCTGTGCGCTTTTGCTGGTTGTACTGGTCCAACTCAATCTCATGGAGTTGAAAGGCCTCCTTGCTTTGCGCTACCCATGCAGCATGAGTCGGATAAGCTAGCTTACGAGCCATGTTCATCCCTCCCTTACCGTTAGCAGCAGGAGCAATGACGAATACGTACAAGGCAGCCCACACTTTCAGCCCGTCATATTGTCCTGTCAAGGTTGGGAAGCAACCAGATAATACGCCTAGTATGCTGGTTAGAGCAATGTCCCGCTCGTGTCCGGCGTGGTAGGGTTGAACTCCTCGTTGCAGAAGCAGAGGCAGTGTTTCATATACCTCATCAGGAATCGTAGGAGTATCAAGCAGATGCGTATCATCACCCACTAAGAGGTTTTCGGAAGCATCAGCCGCCACTTGAATTGCGTGTGCTTGCAGGGCTTCGATAGTTGGGCCTTGTTGCTGGTTATGCATTGGCGTGGCCCTCCCCTACCTACTTCGCTTTCGTGGGCTGCTTTGACTTTGCCCCAACACTTCGGCGAGGCTTCGTTGCAATTGCCTTGCGGATGGGTTCCAAAACGACCGAACTGGTCTTAGTTACCTGGGTTAGGTCCAGAGTGGCCCATTCAGGGTAAGTCTGTTTTAGATTGTCACTCAACAAAGCCACAATACAACCCTCCAATTCCGTTTCTGTCA
This sequence comes from Hymenobacter sp. AT01-02, assembly GCF_000961955.2. Taxonomy (NCBI): domain Bacteria; kingdom Pseudomonadati; phylum Bacteroidota; class Cytophagia; order Cytophagales; family Hymenobacteraceae; genus Hymenobacter; species Hymenobacter sp. AT01-02. The sequence continues at coordinate 3,259 of NZ_JZIR02000042.1, read as the reverse complement.
AATAAAAACGGCGGCACACGTTGGCTGTCCCAGTCGAGCTAAACGCCAAAACCGGTACGGAGACTAGCAAAGAATAAAGGGCTGGTTTCTCTTTCAGAATTGCCCATCCTTGCGTAACTTGGTTCTGTAACTCCCCAGCTACAGAAACTATCATCGCGTTAGTCGTTCCCATACGGCTAACGCGTTTTGTTTGTAGTAGCCTTCCGACGAGCATGCAGCCGGGTACCATCCGGTTTCGTGCGGGCCTTCAAGGCAGCCAGCACTTCCGGCCGGGAATAGAATACGCGACGGCCTACCGTAAGCGGGTTTAGGATGCCTTCTTTCTCCCAGTTACGCGCCGTCTGTGTGCAGATATTGAACTCAGCACGCAATGCGTGACGCGTCATTATTTTTTCCTGTTGCGTCTGTTCTTGCTGAGCAAGTTGCCACTTGCGCATCTCATCGACTACCCATTGACCAACCGCTTCTTTTAAAGAAGGGAAAAGTGTAGCCAGCAGTGTGGCTTGGTCGGCAGGGAGTGGAACTCCGTAAGGTGGGGGGGTGTGGTAAGGGTTCATACTTGCTTCTTGCGTTTGGTTAAACTAGAAGCACAAGTTGTTACTATTTGATAGCTAGTAACTTACTGTCGATTATATGTCGAATGCATGTCGGTTAAAAAACACCTAATGTCGTGAGCGTATCAACTTAATAAGTAATCAATGTCTGTTGCATGTCGATCAGATGTCGACCTTACTTTATGTGCCCATACTTGCTCAATAGCTTTTCAGCTTGCTCAAGCTCTTGCTTGTATGCCGTAGTCTGTGAAACCCTCAACCGGCTGGTCCCCTCTCTAGAAATTCCATAAAGAGCAAGCAGATACTCATCAGCCTGTCCCACAGTTGACTTAAGCTTGTTGTAATTTCCTAGTGCTCTTACGAGAGCCTGTACAGATTGTATGGTGGCGGCCGAAGTGGCCTTATCATTAGCCCCGACTATTCCCATCGCCTGCGCAATTACGTTACAATCCTGGAGACCAAATCCTGCGGCGAAAACTAAGTCTTTGGCTTTCTTGTCCAACGGATCAATTTCATTATGTATAGTTGGTACACCCTCCGCTTCTGAAGCCACGGAGTTTACGATTTGCTCTGCTTTAATATTGCTATCATATGGGTCTATCATTACTCCATCGGTTGCATCGTAATAACGGATTGCATCATAAGTCGTGCCTTGCCTCTTTTTAATTTTAATCCAGCGACGCACACAGTCAGCCATTTTCACGTGGTGAATAGAACCCACGTATACATCCTGAGTAGAGCAATTGTAAACTTCGTGCAGGTTTGTAAAAGAAACTCCGTTTCGTGGAGTCCCCACTTGGATAATGGAACTGTTTGATAATAGTATAGTAGCATACTGCTCAGTCATTAAACCGACGCTTTCTGCTTTCAGTAGTAACCCTTCCACGTAGTCACGATCTTCTTCATCGCCATAAAATTCGTCTTCTAGAAAAGAATGCAGCCATTCTGGTCGGCTATTAAAAACATTATCAACGAAGTATTTAAAATAGAACATGCTGTCATAAGGCACAGGTGAATCTCTTTGATTATAGCCGCTTTGATTATTATCTGCATGCTTTGAATCCTCATACCAATACATATAATCATTAGCAGCAAAAGTCCCTATCCCCAAGCCGCCATGAGCTTGAATGTACTTTTTACCCATTAGCTCTCTATAAACTCGAGCAAAATGTATGCGTTCTAATGTGGTGGCCCCCTTGTAACGTGGCATATTATCCGTCTTTATTAATTGGCTTCTTCAGCCACATTTTGCTTATTTCGTCTCGCTGGTGAGTATCCTGTAGCTGGAGATATCTACGTAAGCTCTTAAAGTCTTTGTGACCAGTTGAGCGCATTAGAGCGGGTAACGACACTCCTCGCTCAATAGCGATGCTACAGTACGTCTTCCGACCTGTATGACTGCTTATTAAACTCCATTTGGGCGGGGCTTCGGCCTCTCGTTTTCCAGCCCGCCAGCTCACCCATTCCGTAGGGGTATCAATTTCAGCCCGCTTACACAGCTCCTTGACGAAAGCGTTGAACTTCTGATTGGTAATAGCATGCACTTTACCTGCCCAAAGGTCCTCTAAGATGCGGCGGGCTTTCGGGCTTACAGGGATAGTTAGTGTATCACGGGTTTTCTGAGTCGTGATGCGCAAGAAGTCGCCTTTATCATGCTCAGGCCGCAATGCGGCTACGTCAGAGAATCGCAGGCCAGTCCAACAACTGAGTAGGAATAGAGAACGAACGTTGTTGAGATAATGGCCTTCCGGCAGCGTGAGCTCTTCCAATTGCCGTAGTTCAGCAGCAGTCAAGGCAACGATGGAGGATTCTCGCTTCGCCCAACGCCACTTGGTGAATGCTTCATTCCTGGTTCTTCCGCAGTCTACAGCGTCCTTCAAAAACTGTTTTGTCTTATCTACCTGCTTCGAAAGAGAGTTGTCCGTTAGCAGCGCTACATTTAGTAAGTAGCTCATGAAGCGGTGCCCAAAATCGGCGCTTAGATCGTCGTACGAAAGAACTTGACCACGCGCGCCTTCGGGCGTACTGGCCCAAAACTTAGTTAGATGTCCAAGTGTCGTCTTAAAGCTCTTAATAGTCGCCGCCTGCTTGGTAAGTCTATGACGTTCAATGAAAGCGGCAAAATCAACTAATGGCTCCGGCTGGCGTTGTTCGAGAACACCTTCTTCCGCTTGTTTCGGCTCAATGACAGCCCGCAGCTCTTGCACCGTAGGAAGTACGCCAATCGCCATTTGGTCCCGATGGTATACCCGCAAGTTTTCGCGCATAGCGTCTAGGCGCTGATTCAAGCTATCGTTGTCTTCCGCTAGCTTCCTCCGCTCTACCTTGTCTTTTACCTCAGACGGGGCAAATACTATGCGTAGCCGCTGCTCTTGACTTAGCCAGTGGGATGGAAGCACGCTGATACTTGTATATACCTTCGCACGGCAACCATTAGCTGATATCATGAAGAAGAGAGGTGTTGCAACCGTAGCCTTCGGTTCTTTGAGATATGTTTTGATTGTTGCCATATTTCTGAGGACCTTTGTCCCCTGAAAGATACAAAACCTAAACAATAAGGGGACACAATAGGGGACGCAAGTCTGACACCAAATGTGTAACCCAGACAAATAAACATGCCTCATAGCTTTAAAAAGAAGATATTTAAGCACCTAAAAACGAACTACTGTCATAGGTTCGATTCCTGGCGCGACCACTCAAAAGCC
>NZ_JZIR02000041.1:0-37414 GCF_000961955.2 Hymenobacter sp. AT01-02 | reverse complement strand
GGCCCCCGGCCTGGGCGCGGTGGGCGCCCAGCAGGACCTTTCGGGCGCTGAATGGGCGCGCCACCTGATAGCGGTACGGGAGCCACGTTGGCAGAGAAAAAGGGATGTTCGGCAACCACTGGTATCTGCCGACGAATCAACTTTTGAATATCCTGTAGGTAGGCGCGCTCTTCCTCGTCACAGAAAGACAAAGCCGTACCGTTAGCCCCGGCCCGGCCTGTGCGCCCAATACGGTGCACGTAGGTTTCGGGCTCGTTGGGGATTTCGTAGTTAATAACGTGAGTTAGCTCATCCACGTCAATGCCCCGCGCCGCAATGTCGGTGGCAACCAGTACGCGCGTGGTACCAGCCTTGAAATTCGTTAGCGCCCGCTGGCGGTGGTTCTGAGATTTGTTGCCGTGAATAGCTTCGGCCGGAATTTCAGCCTTTGCAAGTGTCTTCACTACTTTGTCAGCGCCGTGCTTGGTGCGCGTGAACACTAGTACCCGGCGGATGTTCTTGTCGGCCAGCACGTGCTCCAACAACGCCGGCTTGTCAGACTTCTCCACCATGTACACTGCCTGGGTTACCGTTTCCGCGGTGCTCGACACCGGCGTAACGGCCACCTTAACCGGGTTTGGCTTAAGAATGGTATCGGCCAAGTCCTGAATTTGACCGGGCATGGTGGCGGAGAAAAACAGCGTTTGGCGCGAAACCGGTAGCTTGGGTAGTAGCCGCTTGATGTCGTGAATGAAGCCCATGTCGAGCATTCGGTCAGCCTCATCCAGCACGAATACTTCTAGGTGCCGTAGGTCAACGAAGCCCTGATTCATCAAATCAAGTAGGCGACCCGGCGTAGCAATGATTATTTCTACGCCCCGCTTGAGGGTGTGCACTTGAGGAGCTTGCCCCACGCCCCCAAAAATAACGGTGCGCCGAAGCTTGGGCAGGTGGCGGCCGTAGTTGGCAAAGCTCTCCCCGATTTGTATGGCTAACTCGCGGGTTGGCGTGAGCACGAGGCAGCGAATACGGCCGGGAGCATGGCGCTCAACCTGGGCCGTTTGGTGCAGGATCTGTAGAATTGGAACGGTGAAGGCGGCAGTCTTGCCGGTGCCCGTTTGGGCTACTCCCAGGAGGTCGTGGCCTTCCAGCACTTGCGGAATGGCCTGCTCTTGAATGGGAGTGGGGGTGGTGTACCCTTCCTCGTGCAAGGCACGCAGGATAGGGTCAATCAGGTTTAGTTCGTCGAACGACATCAAGAGAAAAAAAGCGGCCGCCCCGCAACGGCGAGAATGGCACGGGAGATAGATGAGCCCGCAAAGGTCGGGTTTTTATACGGAGTGCGGGCGCGACTAGCAAAAAGGATACTTCGCTGGCGGCAGTTCGGCCAAAAATGCTCCGCTCTTTCCAACACTACCCCGCCCATTTTCCGTTTACTTATTCAACACAAATCTTACAAAACTCCTCTATTATGCATATCACTGACCGCAAAATTGCCTACGATGGTCACTACAAGCTTAGCCAGTTGGCGGTGCAAGATGGCGACAAGGTTCTGCAGCGGGAACGGTTTGAACCCGGTACGGCGGTAGCAGCGCTGGTTTGGAACACGACTACGCAGCAGTATATCCTGACCCGTCAATACCGGGTGGGGCCCGAAGACGAGTTGCTAGAAATAGCAGCCGGCATGGTCGATGGGGAAGAAGGCCCGGAAGCCGCCATTCGCCGCGAGGTTTATGAGGAGTTGGGCTACGATGTAGACCGCCTAGAGCAGATTGCCCGCATTTATCCTTCGCCCGGTACCAGCGCTGAGGTGATTACCATTTTCTATGCCGAGGTCAGCCGCCAGCCGGGAGAAGGAGGGGGACTAGCAGAGGAAAACGAGAAGATTGAAATCCTCACGTTCTCTCCAGAAGAGTTGAAGCAGGCCCGCCTTGCAGACGCCAAAACGCTAGTCGCAGCGCAATGGGTGCAGCTGCATAAACGGTAGGTCTGGCGGCTCCGCCCTGCCTTGGCTACTTGCTTACGTATACAGCACCAGTGAAAACTCAGGCACTCCCAATAAAGCAATGCCGCCGCACCCGTAAGGCGCGGCGGCATTGCTTTATTGAAACACTAGAAGCTACCGCTTTTACTGCGCTTTGATAATGTATTCAAAGTTCTGCTTGGTCTTCGCATCGTTGATCGTCAGCGTGACATCCTGGGGGCCTTCTACTTTGGTGAAAGGCACGGTGCGCTTGCTCATGTATAGGTCGCGGTTCCAGAAGCGACCTTGGCCGCCGGGCAGTTCTGCCATGTTCAGCACTTCCTTGCCGTCCTTGTTCTTGGCCACGAGGCTCAAGTAGGCGGGGTCAGCGTTGGCCGCTCCCCGGCGATACATTGTGACCGTGAGCTGTCCCCCGGCCGGCAATTGCTGGAAACGGCGCTGGTAGGTAGTGTCTGCCCAGTTATTCATTCGCTTCAGCTCATTGATTTCCGTGAGTAGCTCGGCGTAGGGGCGGTACGCTACGCGGGTCACGCAAGCATCTACCTCCGCATCCTCGTCGGTGTTCTTGGTTACATTGAGTACGTAGGGGCTCTCTTCGTCTTTCTTGGGGAAAGTATATTTCTTGCGTGGCTTGCCGGGCATGTACTGCGCCGAAGAAGCCAGTGCGCCGAGCATCAGAACTGAAAGGAGGATAAGTTTTTTCATAAAAGCAGTAAGCAACTCAGGGGGGATTTCGATGGGTGCAAAGATAGGAAACGAATAGGCGGCAGCTAGTGCATTTCGGCCAACAACGTGCCAAACTTGACTAGTGAGAGGATAGTGTCGTTCAGGAGAGTAGGGTTGAGTAGTAGAAGGCTATATCAAACGACGCGTTTTGATTACAATATGAATGCTAGGTGTATTGATATTGTGCAAAATAATATCATAATGACCTTATTAGGCAGAGCACTATGGCCCTAGAAATCGATATTAGTTAAATGAAAATAGGGCGGGGCATAATTTTGATGCGATACACTGTATGTCCAAATGGTTTTAAATTAGTCGAATTGTGTAATGGGCTGGGTAGTACATATAATCCAAATGTTTATAGGCCACTAACTTCCTGTTGTGTGGCCGAGAGCCCGCTACTTGCAATAACTCCACCACAGTTAAGAATGCGTGTACAATCAGCTATAAGCACCCGCAAATCAGTCTAGTAGGCTTTGATGGAAGTAGTAAGGGTTTGGCCTATGCTAGGCGCCATGTGATGACCTAGCATCGAAGGGGTAAATAATAATGTTCAAACTTTCAATATTTATTGAAATTAAGAATACATTTGGGCCTGGCTTTTCCGTCAATCCCACTCGTCGCAAGCCCGAACTTTAATAGTGCCAGTGCCCCACGCATTTACCCTTATTTCTACAATCTTATGTCTGCCGACCCTCTCAAACCATTTGCCGATCCATCCTCTAATGATCTGCCCCCCGCTGAACACCCTCCCCGCCAGCCGCGGGTTGTGTCGGCCACTAAAAGCGCTATTATAGCAGTAGTTGGGGCCGGCGCAGTGGGAGCGTTGTTGATGGCCCTTTCCACGCAGCGCTACCAAGCTTACGGCTGGAGCCTATTTATAGTCTCGCCTATTATCTGCGGGCTGGTAGCCTCTATTCTATACAATATGGATCGGTCACGCGAGCAGGCGCGCATCTTTCCTCCGGCGCTGGCAGTCGTTACTACCTTGGCTTTGATTTGCACGATGGGCTTGCTGATCATGGGGGGTATAGAAGGGTTTATTTGTGTAGTAATGGCATTCCCGGTTGGGCTGGTAATGGCGCTGATTGGGGCCGGAATGGGAGAAGCCATCTTGGTTCTAGTTGGGACTGACTCTCGGCGACAGGTGCCGGTGTTGGCGGCCGTGGTATTGGTGTACCCGGCGTTACAGTCCTATGAATGCCGAACGGCAGCTCCGCCGCTACCCCATGAAGTTGTGACGCGCCGCGTGGTAAAGGCTAGCCCTGCCCGGGTGTGGGCGGCGCTCTTGCAGCCAGTGCACTACCCCGCCCGGGTAGGAATACTGTTCCGGGCGGGAGTGGTTTACCCCACCAAGACGGCCCTGCGCACTACGCCAACGGGCCAACGGGAACTTACCGTGGCCTATTCCGGCAACGCGGTGACCAACCTACCAATTACGCAGTGGGTGCCGGAGCGAGAACTGCAGTTTGCTGTGCCCAACACGCCAGCGCCCATGAAGGAATTGAGTCCTTATCCGCAGATTCACGCCCCGCACTTGCATGGCTACTTCCGGGTAGAGACGGGCACGTTTCGTTTGCAGCCCTTGCCCGGCGGACGCACCCTATTGGAAGCCCGCACCGTCTACCAACACAGCATTGGCCCCCGTCGCTACTGGCAGCTCTGGAGCGACTACCTACTGAACGACATGCATGATCGGGTATTGGTCACCATTCAGCAGCAAGCCGAACATGAGTGAGAATCCATTGCTAGTAGCCGTAGGAGAGGAAACGCAGGTCTCTGTTACGGCCGGAATTCCCCAGACCCTAGGCGCCTATCCGGAAGAGGATGGTGGCTCCATGCCCAATCTGTTTGATTGCCTCGCCAGCACTTATCATTTGCAATCGATACTTTCTGGGGGGCTTACTGAACGGTGGCGCCGGCAAATGGTGGCGCGCCTACCCCTCCAAGCTGGGCAGAAAGTAGTAGACTTGATGACTGGTACCGGGGAGTTGTGGACCCTACTACTGCCGCAGCTAGGTGAAAATGGACGAGTCCGCGCCGTGGATTTCTCAGCCCGTATGCTGGCAGGGGCCGCTCGCCACCGAGACACCCTACCAAACCCTGAGCGCATAAGTCTGCACGCCGCTAATGCCTGTAGCAGCGGCCTAGCCTCCGCAACAGCCGATGTGGTTGTAAGTGCATTTGGTTTGAAAACCCTGCCCACAACCGACTACCCCGCCTTAGCCGCGGAGATTATGCGGTTGCTGGCACCGGGTGGTACGGTGGCCCTGCTTGAATTAACGGTGCCCGCTAGGGGCTGGCGCCGGGCGTTCTGCCTTGGGTATCTGCGGAGCTGCAACTATTTATTGCGCCTGCTCGGAGGGCCAATTTTGGCGCACACGCACTTGCTACATTTCGCCAGTGAATTTTCTGCGCTCGACAAGGTAGCAAGTGCGTGCCGCGCGGCGGGTCTGCGCCATGTTCGTATCGAACAACTGACCTTCGGACTGGCATCCATACTACTAGCTGAACGCGATGAACAGTAGAAATAGTATTTGCTCAAATGCATAAAATACAACATGTTTATAGTTATACAAATGATAATAATATCTATAAAACATATGTATAAAATCAGGTTGTTTTATGCTGATAATTAAGAACTTGCCCATTAATCCAAAAGGTGTATTATTACTCTTTTGGTTATCTACTTTGATATGAATTGTCATTGGATCATTCACCGTATCTAGGGTCAGAAAAATTGCAAACTCGTATCTTGCCGCGGCCTACGGCTGAATAGCTGCGGTGCCGTGTGCTATTTGCGTTGCTATACTTCAGATGCTGCTTACCATCACTACTACTCACCAGCCAGCCACCGACCTCGGCTACTTGCTGCATAAAAATCCAGCTCGCCTTCAGACGTTGGAAGTAGCCGCCGGACAGGCGCATATTTTTTACCCTGAGGCCACCGCTGAGCGCTGCACTGTGGCGTTGCTGCTCGACGTAGACCCGATTGGGCTTGTGCGTAACCACCGTGGGCCAGCTGGCGAAGGATTTGCCTTGGAGCAGTACGTCAACGACCGGCCCTACGTGGCCTCGTCTTTCTTTAGTGCTGCCCTGTCGAAGGCGTTTAACACGGCCATGAATGGTACTTGTAAGGACCGGCCTGAATTACCCGAGCAGTTGCTTCCGCTGGAAGCTACCGTAGCCGTAATTCCTGCCACCAGTGCCGAACAGCTCGGGTCCTTATTTTCCCCTCTGGGGTACACCGTGGAAACGGAGGCGCACCCCCTCGACCCCACCGTACCGGAGTGGGGCAACAGCCGCTACTATACGCTGCGCCTGCGCCATACTGGCCTGCGCTTGCGCGATATGCTCAGCCACCTGTACGTGCTGATTCCTGTGCTAGACCGGGGCGACAAGCACTATTGGGTTAACCGGGAGGAAGCTGAGAAGCTTCTGCGCCGAGGTGGGGAGTGGTTGCCTCAGCATCCCGCTCGGGAATTTATTACTCGCCGCTACCTACGGTTTGCGGAGTATGTAAACCCAACCTTGGAGCGCCTACTAGCCGGTGATGAGGCGGCAACAGATGATCTTCCAATTCCTGCTGAAGCGGAGGCTGACACCACGGCTGGCCCGCTGTCGTTGCCAGAAGCTGCTGCTGGGCCTGCCGAAAGGCTGAGCCTGCATGATTTGCGCCTCGACCGGGTAGCGGAGGAAATCAGTCGTCTTGGCGCCAAGCGAGTGCTAGACCTGGGGTGCGGGGAAGGCAAGCTGGTCCGGCGCCTACTGAAGGCTGCGCACATCGAGCACATCTTGGCTCTGGATGTATCGTGGCGGGAGCTGGAGCGGGCCCAGCAGCGCCTACACGTAGCTGAAATGCCCCCGCGCCAGCGCGAGCGATTGACACTCACCCAGGGCTCCGTGCTCTACCACGACCCGCGCCTAGCTGGCTACGATGCCGCTGCGTGGTAGAAGTTATCGAGCACCTGGATGAAAGTCGCCTGACGGCTTTTGAGCAGGTAGTGTTTGCCCGCGCCCGCCCCGGTGCCGTCCTCGTTACTACCCCCAATGCCGACTATAACCAGCGCTACGAAACTCTTTCCGCCGGCGAGTATCGCCACGAGGACCACCGCTTCGAGTGGACGCGAGCTCAGTTTGCGGAGTGGGCAGCTGGTGTGGCTGGCCGGCATGGCTACCGCGTGCGGATAGAGCCGTTGGGGCCGGAGGTGGCGGAAGTGGGGGCGCCTTCCCAGTTGGCCGTATTTGAGCAGTAAACGCTGGGTATATCTACTACTTTCCTCGGGTAGGCAGGGGAGTAGTAGTGAGAAGGAGCTGCTGCCTTTTATATTTAAGGCAGTTTCCTTTGCTCACTAGTTTGCTTATGAAGGTTTTGCTGACGCTGGCGTTACTGCTTTGCTGGCTGAAGCTGTCCGCGCAGGAGCCGGCGCGCGTATACGCCGATACGGCGGCGCATTACCAGCTCATGTACCTCAGCTCTTGGCGGCGCCTCCCAACCAATGAGTTAGGAGAAGTGGTTTTCTCCACCGCCGCAACGCCTTCCCCCGTCACCGTCACTATTCGGCGCCTTGCGCTGCCTGCTCCGCCTCCCAAGCTTGGTGGCGTGCTTTTGCGCAACCATCAGGATTCCGTGTGGCATCAGATTCAGCGCCTTCCGCACTCGCAGGTAGTTTATCTAATGCAGCACGACGCGGGCAGCCAGCAGGAAGTGCAGTACCAGTACACCTACGCTGCTTCGCCCGCCCCGGCGCCCCGCACCCGCGTGGTTGGGCGCCGGATCTGGCGCCAGGGCGTTGCAGTTGCGCTGGAGTACCGGGCCGCTACCGTCCAGGATGCCCGCTACCTGGCGGAAGGGGAGAAACTGCTGGAGTCGTTCCGGTTCGTGAGCACGGCACCCCGCGTTCAGCAGCCGGCTGCCTCGTCGTCATCATGCGATGAGAAGATGTACGCCATTGCTGCCCTGCGCTCCGATAACGCTATTTGGGAAGACGACTGCCAAACCATCCACGAGTTTTCGGCGGCGAACCTATCGGCCCGACCCAAGGTGCACTGGCGCGTGCTGCCGTTTCAGTCCTACGCCTTGGCCAAGGGCTTCGACAACTGCCTGTATTCCGTCACCAAATCGCCAACTAATACTCCTGAGCGGGTGTACCGCTACAATCCCGCTACCAGAAAGGGCGAATACACCCCGTGGCGCCTACCGGCCCAAGGTCTTGAAAACGTGTGGATTTCGGCGGCCACCGATGTGCAAGGGAGCTTGTACTTCATGACCTCCGACGCGAGCAAGCTGGTGAAGGTGAATCCCGTTGACGGAGCCGTAACCACGCTCTGGACCACGGACCCCCTACGGCAAGCACCCTTTTATTCCACCATTGGCTTTACCGGCGCCGGCACCCACGGCAACTTCTGCCTCGACGAAAACCGCACCCTCTATCAGGTGTACAGTACCGACGGCTCGGTGATGCGCGTGAACCTGGATACCCGCCAGCCGGTTCCCGCCCTAACTACCTTCACGGGCCTCCCGGAACGGGGCGGCTACAGCGACTTACTATTTCAGACCGATGGAGCGGGGCGCCGCTGGCTGTACATGGCGGGCCCCAAAGCCTCTACCGAGTAGACATGCGCCGGGGCGAGGCCGAGTTGGTTCGGCGCGGTATTTACACTGATTTGGCCGGCTGCGCATTGCTGCGGCCGGCTTCTTCGGGAGCCGAAGTAGCCGCCGTATCTGCGCCGCCACCCCCACCTACTACTGGTACCTGGCGGGGTAGAATCCTGGACGCCGTTACGCTTCAGCCCTTACCCCAAGCGAAGCTGCGCCTAGGGCCGGCCGGTGCCGAAACCACGGTTCTCACCACGGCCCAGGGAGTATTTTCGTTTCTGGTAGACCCCGGCCGCGCCGTGGCCGCCCATCTGCAACTGGCCGGCTATCTGCCTCTGGATAGCACTTACCACCCGCGCCGTGGCCCCTACGTGCAGGATATTCTACTGCAACCCCTTGCTGTGGGTACGACCCTGGGGCTCGACAAAGTGCAGTTTGAGCAGGGAAGCTCCCGGCTGCTGTCAACGTCGTATCCCGCCCTGCGAAGACTACTAAAGCTGCTGCTAGAAACTCCCAGCCTCACTATTGAGCTGCGCGGCCACACCGACAACGTGGGCCCCGCGGAGAAAAATGTGCAGCTTAGCGAGCGGCGCGTAGCCACCGTGAAATCCTACCTCGTGCACCACGGCGTAGCCGAAGCCCGCATCACGGGCCTGGGCCTAGGTGGTGCCGAGCCCCGCGCCAGCAACGACCGGGAAGCCACCCGCCAGCTCAACCGACGAGTCGAGTACCGAGTGACGGGAAGGTAGCAGAACCTAAAATGACCCTCAGCGAATTACAGATCGTAAACTTGTGGTGCTAGGTTGGCAAGAGTCTATATTCTCCGTACGTAAGCGTGTTAAATGGCTTACCTACCGTTACCCAATATGCAGTAGTGGGTAATTGTGCCTAATCTTACGCCTGCTACTAGATATTCTCAACCACGTAATGCCCCATTATACCTCCCTTAAACTCCCCGAACTCTCCCTGGTGCTGCTCATTGGTACCTCGGGGGCGGGGAAGAGTACGTTTGCCCGTCGCTTATTTCAGGCTACCGAAATTGTGTCGTCGGACCAGTGCCGGGCCCTAGTGGCTGACGATGAGAACGACCAGTCGCTACGCCGGATGCCTTTGCCCTACTACACTATATGGTGGGGCTGCGTCTTAAGCGGGGCCTCTTGACGGTGGTAGATGCCACCAATGTGCAGCCTGAGGCTCGTAAAACGCTTGTGCAGCTGGCCCGCGACTACCACGTGCTGCCCACGGCCATTATCCTCGACGTGCCCGACCGCGTAGCTGAGGACCGCAACCGGGCCCGCGCCGAGCGCCAGCACCTGGGCCGCCACGTAGTACCTCAGCAGCGCCAGCAACTGCGCCGCAGCCTCAAATTCCTGAAGCAGGAAGGCTTCCGCCATATCTACCACCTGCACGGGCCGGAAGAGATTGACGCCGTGCAAACCATCGTGCGCGACCCGCTCTACAGCAACCGCAAGCAAGACACTGGCCCCTTTGACATCATTGGCGACGTGCACGGCTGCTACGACGAACTGCTGGCGCTGCTCACCCAGTTGGGCTACGTGGTGCACACCAACCCTACGGAGGATGTCCGCGACCTGGGCGTGCACGTAACGGCGCCAGCCGGCCGGCGTGCCCTGTTTCTGGGCGACCTGGTAGACCGGGGGCCCGCCTCGCCGCAAGTACTGCGCCTGGTGATGAGCATGGTGCAGGGCGGCCAAGCGCTATGCGTACCCGGCAACCACGACATTAAGCTATTGCGCTACCTCAACGGCAAGCAGGTAGCCGAAAAGCACGGCTTTGCAGAAACGGTAGCTCAGCTGGCTACTGAGTCGGAGGCGTTCAAGAGCCAGGTGCGTCAGTTTCTGGACGGGCTAGTGAGCCACTACGTGCTAGATGGCGGTAAGCTGGTGGTGGCCCACGCTGGCATGCGCGAAGAGATGCAGGGCCGGGGCTCGGGTGCCGTGCGCGCCTTTGCCCTGTTTGGGGAGACGACGGGCGAAATCGACGAATTTGGCCTGCCCGTGCGCTACAACTGGGCTTCAGAATACCGAGGGCGCGCGATGGTGGTGTACGGCCACACACCCGTACCAGACCCCGAATGGCTCAACAACACCATTGATATTGATACGGGCTGCGTGTTTGGAGGCCACCTCACGGCCCTGCGCTACCCCGAGCGGGAACTGGTGGCCGTGCCCGCCGCCCAGGTGTACTGCGAGCCGGTACGTCCGCTTCGTCCGGCCGAAGTAGCCGCCGATGTAGCCCAACTTTCGGCCCAGCAGCAGCACGACGACCTGCTGGACATCCGCGACGTGACGGGCAAGCAAATCATTAAAACGCGGCTGTTACCCTCCGTTACCATTCGGGAAGAGAATGCGGCGGCGGCGTTGGAAGTGATGTCGCGCTTTGCCCTGAACCCGAAGTGGCTGCTCTACTTGCCACCGACCATGAGCCCTTCAGAAACTTCGGCGCTGCCCGATTTGCTGGAGCATCCCGCCGAAGCCTTCGACTACTTCCGCCGCCAGGGCCAAGAGCGAGTGGTGTGCGAGGAAAAGCACATGGGTAGCCGCGTGGTAATAGTGCTGGCCCGGGATGAAGAAGCCGCACGTCGTCGTTTTGGAGTAGTGGGCGAGGGGCCGGGCCGGTGCTACACCCGTACCGGCCGCAACTTCTTCACCGATGCCACGCTGGAGTTGGCTTTTCTCACGCGCCTGCAAAATGCCCTCACCACGGCTGGGTTCTGGGAGAAATTCCATACTGATTGGCTATGCCTTGATGCCGAACTGTTGCCCTGGTCGGCTAAGGCCCAGGAACTGGTCAAGAACCAGTACGCGGCCGTTGCAGCCGCTGCTACGGCCGCCTTACCCGAAGCCGTGGCCGTGCTCAGCCAAGCCACCACCCGCGGCCTCGATGGAGTAGAGGCGTTGCTCGCACGCACCACTGCCCGCCAAACGGCCGCTGAGCACTACGCTGAAGCCTACCGTCGCTACTGCTGGCCTGTGGAAAGCCTCTCTGACCTGCGCTTGGCTCCTTTCCACCTCTTGGCTACCGAGGGGCATACCTACTTCGACAAGGACCACGCCTGGCATATGGAAACCCTGCGTGCTATCTGCTTGGCCGACGAAGAACTACTGCGCGCCACGCCCTACCGCGTGGTTCACCTCCAAGACATTGCCGACGTAGAAGCTGCTACCCAGTGGTGGACTGACCTCACGGCGGCCGGCGGCGAAGGCATGGTAGTAAAGCCCTACGACTTCATCCCCAGTGGCCGCCAGCATTTGGTGCAGCCGGCCCTCAAATGCCGCGGCCGCGAGTACCTGCGCATTATCTACGGCCCCGACTACCTGCTGCCTGGCAACCTGGAGCGCCTGCGCGAACGGGCCGTCAAGTCTAAGCGTAACCTGGCCCTGCGCGAATTTGCCCTCGGCGTAGAAGGCCTGGAGCGCTTCGTGGCAGGAGCCCCGCTGCGGGAGGTGCACCAGTGCGTATTTGGCGTGCTGGCGCTGGAGAGCGAGGCCGTGGACCCGCGGTTATGAGTAGTAGGGCTGCGCTTACCTAATCTAATTTTCTTTCGGCTCATTCAGCCTTTTTACTTGCTAGCTATGAAACCGCTTCACTTTCTGATTTTTACAGTTCTTTTGCTCCTGGGAATGGGCAGGGGAAACGCGGCCAGTACTGCCCTCGCGGCGCGTCCTGCCTACCTGGAGCTCAAGGTGTACCACCTTAAAACCAGCCGGCAGGAGGCCGTAATTGATAGTTTCTTACAGAACCAATATATGCCCGCACTGCGCACCGCCGGCATTACTAAAATTGGTGTGTTCAAGCCCATCGGCAACGACACGGCCGCTGATCGAAGAATCTATGTGTTGACCCCATATTCGTCCTTGAAGCAATGGGAAAAAGTGGGCCAGGAAACCACTGCGAAACTGCTGGCTACTGGGGGGGGCTACGTGAATGCGGCCCATACTAATTCGGCTTATAGCCGCCTAGAAACCGTTTTCATCAAACCCTTTGAGCAAATGACAGACCTAGTGGCCCCGCAGCTCGAGGCACCCAAAAACGAACGGGTGTATGAATTGCGGAGCTACGAGGGCGCCAGCGAGAAAATCTTCCGCAACAAAGTGCAGATGTTCAACGCCGGTGGGGAAATCAAGCTGTTCTCCCGCCTGGGCTTCAATGCCATCTTCTATGGGGAGGTGCTCTTCGGCTCGAAAATGCCAAACCTGCTATACATGACCTCGTTTGCGAACATGCAAGCGCGGGAAGCTCACTGGAAATCCTTCGGCAACGACCCCGAGTGGAAGAAACTGTCCAGCCTGCCCGAGTACCAGAACAATGTGTCGCACATCGACATCATGTTTCTGCGCCCAACGGGGTATTCGGGGCTTTAGTGCCTCTCCCCGTAGCATCGCCAATGAAGGAGTTTACCGTCGGCTTCCGGTAGTGGGCCTCCATTGCGCCTTTACTGTTCATGAAAAGAATTTTAGCACCTTGGGTTGGGCTTGGTGTGCTGTTGGTTGTGACAATTGGCGCTTGCATGCTCTGCTCCCAGGCAGGTATTGCCTTACGCAACCGCTACTACACACTACCGCCAGAATTTCAACAGATACTGACGCATTTTCAGTGGATTCAACGTCAACATGAGGAAGAAAGTCCGTTGCTGCCAGTGGTGTATGAGGGAGAAGCAGCGGCTGACTTCAAGCTTGAGTTTGCCCCGCATCCGCTAGGACTGCGTAAGCGAGAAGTAGTCATGCGAAATCCGTTTTCCACGGCTCCTTACCCGCTGTCGTTTTCCGTTATTTATCAGGGTAACCTGATTACGCTTTTCCACCCTGGGTACTTTGCCTGTTACCAACTGCCAGGCTTAGAGCGGAACCAGGATTTGGAGCAGAAATTGAATACCCGCAAGTTTGCCTATCACTGGGTGCTGGATAGTCAACTAGTTGCGCTAACTACCAGCGGCCATTACGTTTCCTTCAGCCAAGAGGTCTGGCATCCTTATCTGAAGCCCGTGCCACTGAGCAAGCAGCCCAAGCTGTTCGAGGATGCTCGGTACATAGTGTGTACGAAGTGCAACGGTGAGTGGGGTGGTGAGGCCTATTTCTATGATAAGCAGGAGCACGTTTATTATTTAGCCCGCGCTACCTGCCCGGATGCTGTGGTAAAGCACGACGGTAAATATCTCCTTCTATCCTCGCTAGGCCACATGCTAGGGTCTGCGGAATTGCAGCAGATTGATAGCCCCACCACGGAATTAACGCGCTGGGTTGGGAAAAATAAACCCCAGGAGCGGGACTTTTCCGTCAGCTATGACGCCAAGCTAAGTCAAGGTAAGAGCCTATTTGACTATCAACAAATACTGGTGGAGTCTGTCTTCCCACTAGGCCACCGACTGATATATCTGGTGCACTGGCGCAGCATGAGTTTTCTGGCGACCTGGCAGAACAACACCTTCCGGGTGGTAGATCCGCTATTTCATGCGGAGGTGTCCGGCAATCAGCCCGTAACTACGGTGTACGGGTCTAATGTTGCTCTCATCAGTTTTAACTCTATCGAAGAAGTAGAAGCCTGCTGCCTATACATCACAAGTAAGGAGGCCGTTAAAATTAACTGGAGCCACCAAACTGTGTCTAGGCCTTACAACGACCCAACTCACCTACCTGTGGCCGATAGTAGCTATCAAGTGGCTGATTCAGTGGAGGTGCAACTAGTGCAGTAAAGGCATTTTTAATGTGTTCTTGATGCTTTTCTGGTTGTCCTAAGCCACTTCAGCGCCGCCGCTACCTTGACATCCTGACTGAAGTCCGCGAAGTTGTCGCCGCCGGAGATGAGCACGTCGGGCGCGACGTTGGTGCGGTAGACTACCTTGTTGCGGTCGGTTTCCTGCGTGCCGGCCACGGTGAGGTAGGCCGTGCTGCTGATCTTGTAGCTTTCGTTGGCGGTGGTGGCACCGTAAGTCGGCTCGCCGAAAAACCGTGTGTTGGGTCGGCCCTTAAGGCTGATAGCGACAATTTCGCCAGAGCTGGCGGTTAGGCCGCTGAGCAGAACGGCCACTGGCTTGTCGGTCCGTTTTGCTGGGCAGCGGTTTTGTAAGGTGGTCACCTGTAGGGTATCCATGTAGAAGTTGCCCTGCTTAAGGTACCATTGCTGGTCTGGCTTGCCGTCCTTGTCCACGAAGCCACCCAGGTACCCGTCGCCGATGATGGGGGCAATGCCTGCTAGCATGGGGGCCATGGCCCCACCGTCGTTCAGGCGCAGGTCGATAATCCAGGCCGTGGCTTTATTAGGGTTGAAGCGGCAGAGGGAGTCCTGCACCACCTTGGCCGCGTCGCGCATGGCCTGCAAACTGCCCCCGGCGTTGATGCCCGGCAACTGCACGTAGCCCACGTTGCCGGGCAGCATCTTCACCAGCACGCCGGGCTTCTTCGCCAGCGCCGCCTTCACGGCGGTATTGGAGTAGGCAGGGCGGGCCGTGTTGCGCCACTTGTAGGTTTTGCCCTTGTAGGTCAGCCAGCCGTGGTCGTCCTTGAGTTGCTCGAACACAAACGGATAAATCGGCAGCAAACCCCGCACCGACTGCGCGCCCTGGGCTTTCTGCTGCACTGTCTGGCGCAACTGGGGCCAATTTACCGTGCTTCGCTCCAGCGAGTACGTTTCCAGCAGCGTCAGGCTCTTGTCGAGGAAGGCTTGCACGGAATCGGGGAGTAGGGCCGCGGCGGTTTGGCAACGAGCCACGTGGGCAGTAATGAATAGCAACACCAGTAATCCGAGTTTCTTCATGAGGCGAAGATGCGGATTGCGAACAAAGGGTTGGTTGGGGTGGGACTTATGTTATGTAGCCCTTCACTATATGTTTATAAAGCTACCTAGGAAGCCAGTGGGTCATCCTATTGAGCATAGCCGAAGTATCTCTATTTGTTTCGTTGCTTTACTAGGTTAGTTGATCAGCAACAGAAAAAAGATGCTTCGGCTATGCTCTCTCACAGTATGTAATGTCTTGTGCAATTTATTCCGGCTGCTTGGAATGCGCACTTGACGGATGCCTTGACTTACTGCCCGCCCATGCTCTTATCTCGGCGCCCTTAAACTCGGAGCCGGCGCGCCACTGCGGGAAGGTGGTTTCGGCGGCTAGGCGCTGGCCCACTCGGAAGTAAAGCTGGGCGTCTTGGGCGATGCCCGAGAGGTCCCAGCTGGGGTCAAACTGGTCGGCGGGCTTGTGGTACATATTGGTAGTATAGTTCTGGCGCTGCTGAGCAATGGTAGCCTTGCCACTAGTGCGGCTCTCGAAGCCGCCGCTAGCGTAGAGCGAGGGCACGCCCACGTGGGCAAAGTTGAAGTGGTCGGAGCGGTAGAACATGCCGGTTTCGGGCTGTTGGTCGGGTAGGATGTAGCGGTCCTGCTCCTTGGCGGCGGCGCGGGCATAGTCTTCCAGCTCCGACTGCCCGTAGCCGATAACCGTCAGGTCTTTCATCTCACCGTAGGGCCAGAGCATGTCCATATTCAGGTCGGCCACGGTTTTGTTGAGGGGGTAGGGCGGGTGCTGGGCGTAGTAAGCCGAGCCCAGCAGGCCCTGTTCCTCACCTGTTACGGCCAGAAACACGATGCTGCGCTGAGGCTTTTCCTTGGCCTGCTGGAAGGCCTCGGCAATGCTAAGCAGGGCGGCTAGGCCGGTGCCGTCATCTACGGCCCCATTGTAGATGGAGTCGCCAGCAATGGCTTTGCCTACCCCAAAATGGTCCCAATGGGCCGAGTAGATGATATACTCGTTGGCGCGGGTCGTGCCGGGCAGCACGGCTAGCACGTTGCGCGAGGTCTGGCGGCGCAGCTTATTCTGAATGCTCGTCGAGAGCGTGAGGCCGCCCAGGGGCCGGGGCTTAAAGCCCTTAGAGTTGGCCGCGGCGTAGAGTTGGTCATAGTTCTGACCGGCGGCCTGAAACAGCTTCTTGGCCGCGTCCAGGGTCAGCCAGCCTTCCAGGGCGCACTTATCGGCGCCTTTGTTGGCAGTTTGGGCGCGCAGCTTAGGGCTAATGGCCCCGCTCAGCACTACCGACCAGGGGTAGGCGGCCGGCTTGGTATCGTGCACGATGAGCAGGCCGGCGGCGCCATGGCGGGCGGCTTCCTCGTATTTATAGGTCCAGCGGCCATAGTAGGTCATGGCCTTGCCGTTGAATAAGGTAGTGTCGTTGCCCGCGTTGCCGGGGTCGTTCACGAGAACTACTACTGTTTTGCCTTTCACGTCGAGGCCAGCATAGTCGTCCCAGCCGTACTCGGGGGCTACCACGCCGTAGCCGGCAAATACCAGCGGCGAGTTGGTAACGGCCACCTGGGGCTGCTCGCGCTGGGTGAAGGCCACAAAGTCTGTCTTATACTGGAAGCTCAGGTTCTGGCCTTTGCCCTTGATTTGCATGGTAGGGCTTGGCGTGCCCGTAATTTCTACCAGCGGTACGGGCTGGAAGTAGGAGCCATCGGGGCTTGGTTGCAGGCCCAAGCGCTGAAACTGATCTGCCAGGTATTTCGTGCTGCGCTCCTCGCCCACGGTAAATGGCTTGCGGCCCATCATCTCATCCGAAGACACCTCCTGTAGGTATTTGCCAATGGTGGCGGCACTGATGGCCGGGCTAGCGGCGGCTGGCTGGGTAGCTTCGGCAGTAGCGGCCGGAGCCGCCGCCGTGGTGGTGGCCGACTGGGTTTGGCAGCCAGTTAGCGCTGCGCCAAGCAAACATGCGGGCGCTACCTGACGCCACGAGAGCAACTGCTGAAAGGAAAACGACATGGGTACGTTGGGGTTGTGGAGGGTGCTGAGCGGGAATGCGGTGCCCGAAAAAGGTAAAGCAATACCTAAGTTCGGGTTTTCAATACTACTAGATATTCCTGGCTAACCCTACGGCCGCGCGCTCTACCAGCAATTCAATTAGGGAATATTTGCCTCCTGAGTTTCTTCTTAGCGAACCACTCTTCTTCGGTTGCTGGGCGTATCGGCTTCGGTTTGACGCCCTGTCAGCCGTAGCTTGTTGGGGGTACTTGAGGTGGGCGGTGGCAGCTATTGCGGTGCCCACCGTTTAACTGTTCTGCGAATAAATGAGGCGTTGGGCTCTACCTTGCAGCAAACGGAACGTCTTATCTTCTTTGCCTCTACCCGTGTATACGCGCATCCAAACGGCCCTCACGCAGCTCGAAACTACCCATGGCGTCCGTATTTTGTATGCGTGCGAGGCGGGCAGCCGCGCCTGGGGCTTTCCCTCCCCAGGTTCCGACTACGATGTGCGTTTTGTGTATGTGCACCCACCCGAGTGGTACCTCACGCTGGACGAGGGCCCGGACACCCTCAGCTTTCCTATTGACGAAAAGCTGGATCTGGCCGGCTGGGAATTGCGCAAGGCCCTGAAGCTACTGCGCGGCTCCAACGCGGTCCTGTACGAGTGGCTCCAGTCGCCGGTGGTATACCAGGAGGTGCCGGGCTTCCGGGCGGCCGTGGCGCCGCTGCTGGAAAGCTGCTGGAACCCCCGAGCCGGGCTGCATCACTATTTGGGCCTGGTACGACGCGGGGTGGAAGAGGACTTGGTGGGAGTGGATGGGCGCCTGAAGCGGCTGTTTTACACCCTCCGTTCCACGCTGGCGGCCCGCTGGATTCAACAGCAACCTGGAGTAGCGCCGCCCATGGCCTTTCAGCAACTGCGAGAGGTGCTGCCTGCGGCGTTTAATGAGGTAGTAGACGAGCTGCTTGCCGTAAAAGCTACTGCCGATGAAAAGATGACCGTGCCGCTGCCCGCGGTGCTGGTGGCGTTTCTGCAGGAAGAGTATACCACCGCTGTACTGACCCGTAGCACCTTGCCTATGCAGCGGCTGCCCGACCCCACCCCGGTACTGAACAAGCTATTCCAAGCGTGGCTGTGGCCCCAGGCCGCGTTATAGAACCAACAAATACACCTGAGCCTCATAGGCTCCAAAGTTCATTAGTCTCTGCTATGTTTACCATTGCCGATCTGCGTCAGCGCGGCCTTATCCTCTTCGAAGCCATCAGCGGTAGCCGCGCCTATGGTACCAATTTGCCGCATTCAGATACCGATCTGAAAGGTGTCTTCATCCTGCCCGAAACCGAGTTTTATGGCCTCGATTATGTGCCGCAGGTAGCGAATGAAACCAACGACGAAGTGTTTTATGAGTTGCGTCGCTTTGTGGAGTTGCTGCTAAAAAGCAACCCAACGGTGCTGGAGCTGCTGGGCACCCCTGCCGACTGCGTAGTGTTTCGTCACCCGCTGTTTGAAGAGTTTCGAGCCGAAGATTTTCTTTCTAAGCTATGCCGCCAGAGCTTTGCCGAATATGCTATAGCTCAGATTCGCAAAGCGCGGGGGCTGAACAAGAAAATTAACCACCCTGAGCCGCCCGCGCGCAAATCGGTGCTGGACTTTTGCTACGTGACGGTAGGCGCCGGGGCGCAGCCCGTGGCTACGTGGCTGGTCCGCCAGCACTACACAGCCGCGCAGTGCGGCCTCTCCAACGTGCGCAACCTCACCGACTTATACGCCCTGTTCGTGGATGCAACGGACGACCAGCACCACGGCTACCGTGGCTTGGTACGCGAAGTAGAAACCTCTCAGGATGTACAGCTGTCGGCCATTCCGAAGGGGGAAACGCCCGTGACCTACCTCAATTTCAACCGCAATGGGTATAGCACGTACTGCCGGGTTTACCGCGAGTACCACGACTGGGTAGCCAAACGTAACGCCGAACGATACCAGAACACCGTGCAGCACGGCAGGAATTACGACGCCAAAAACATGCTGCACGTATTTCGGCTTCTGCGCATGGCCGAGGAAATTGCTATTACCGGCCAGCTCCACGTGCGCCGCCCTGATCGGGAGTTCCTGCTCCAAATTCGCCGGGGCGAGTTTACCTACGAACAGTTAATAGCCGAAGCCGAAACCCTGGTAGAAAGGGTGGAGGCCGCGTTTGCCGCTTCCTCCTTGCCCGAAGCACCCAACAAGCAACGAGCCGAGCAACTGCTGCTTCAGGTGCGGCAGACCTGGTATGCTAAGTAGAGAAATGCCCTGGCCTCACCCGTTGCGCTTGTTGGCAAGAGGGGAGGTCAGGGCATGGTGGAAGCGCTGAAAGTAGCTTGGTTTCTAGCGCGTTGAGTGCCGCCCAACCCGGTAGGTAGACTTGCTGGACCCTGCCTTTTTACGGAACAAACTACGCTTCTTGCTCTTTTTGCTGCCTTTGTACTTTTTGTAAAAAGGGCGGTGCGTAAACACGCGGGCCTTCATTTTGGCGCGGGCATAGGCCGTAGGGCGGGCTGCCGTAGCCGACTCAACACCACTGACCATCAGCAGCGCGAAAAACAGGAGCAGGATTCTATGCATACAACAACAAGGCTAGTGTGCGCTTATAACTTGCCTGCAACCCAAAAAATTGTAGTGCGTAGCGGTTTACTCGTTTCACGGTTCAGCTTCGGCTAGCTTTGCCCCAACCAAAAAGCGCTTTTCTAGCTAGGAAAGCGCTTTTTGGTATTCAAGAAATTCTTAACGAAACCCGACTATTGCCCCCCGGAGCCAAGCGTTTGGTTACGTGAGCGTTTGGGTGCCGGCGTGGTGGCTTTCTTCCGCTTACGCCAGATCTGGTACCAACGCTGCCGGTAGCGTGCCGTGCGCTTGCGCCGGGCTTTGCGGCCCCCGCCCCTGTACGTCTTGTAGTTGGGCCGGTGCACATACACCTTACCGCGCATCTTGCGCGAGCCGCCGGGCCCGCCTGCCCCAGGGCCGGACTCACGTCGACTAAGGCCATGAGCACGAGCCAGAAAATAAGAAAAAATCTTGCCATATAAGAAGTGAGTAAAACCGCAGCGGGGGGCGAAAATATGACAAAAGCAGGCAAATGTTCGGCCAGAATGGTAGCGAATAGAAAAAAAACTGGCCTGGTGTGTGGAATCAGCCGCTACGGGGCATCTGACGAAATAGAAATCCTATTTCATCTGGCCTATGTTCCACACCTACCGTCTTCAATTCCTGCTAGTTCGGCTGTGCCTGCTGCTGCTGTTGCCCGGGGTGGCTTCCGCCCAGCAACGCCTGGCCGGTGCCCGCTCGCGTAGCTACCTTACCAAGGTATTTCGCCTCACGGCCGACCAAACGCGCCATCTGTACGAGAACAACCTGCGTGCCGTGCAGCCCGCGTTTTTTGCGCAGCCCGTCGACTCTTTTCCTACCGATAGCATGCAACTGGCGCTGCGCCGGCCCTTGTCGCGCGGCTACTACCTGGTTGCGCATACAGAAGGCCCCGAGCTGGTATACTGGCTGCGTACCGTCTCAAACCGCCAACTTACCGTGCTCGACAACCAAGTGGACCTCACGCTGGTAGTGCGCGATTCCCTGGGCCGTCTGCTACCCGACGCGCGGGTGTGGCTGGGTCGTGGTCAGCGCCCTCAAGTAGTGCCCTACGACGCTGCCACGCATACCTACCGGCTGGCGGACAAGGCTGGGCGGGCCGGTCTTCTGGCCGTGGAGCAGGGGGGAAGCACCACGTACTACGCTCTGGAGCAGCAGTTCCCGCAGGCCCACCGGTACAGTTACCCCTGGACGGTGCAGCGTGTGCTCAGCCGGGTGCTGTATGGATTTCCGTTGGGGTATTTCACGCGCGCCGTGCGTAGTCTGGTTGGTCAGCTTCGCCACGCGTCCTACACCAACACGGGCCTAGTAGGGCTGCTTCGCTCCCCTTTTAGTGCCGATGTTCGCGGGGCTCGCCAAGCCAGGCGCGAAGAGAAGCGGGCCGCGGCCGTCCACCAGTGGACGGGCTACCTCGTGCTTAGCCAACCCCGCTACCGCCCCGGCGACACCCTGCGCCTAAAGGCTCGTGTGCTGCACCGCCCCGATGGGCAACCCTACCGCAAGCCCTTGAGCCTGTGGCTGGATGGCACCGGCCGGACGAAGCCCTTGGCTCATCTGCTGCCGGTGCGCCCGGGCACCTATGAGTATCAGTTGCCCCTGGGCGATACGCTAGGCCTGCGCCTCGATCAAACAGTGGTACTTCGCTTGGTTGCCCCCCAGCATGAAGACGCCAACGAGGAGGGAATCCTCAGCACCAGCTTCCGCTACGAAGATTACGAACTCAAGAACACGCGCTACACCCTGCGTGCCGCCGCCACGCCCCACCGCCGTGGCACGCCGCAAGCTCTTTTTCTGCGGGGGCAAGACGCCAATGACCTCAACTTGCTGGATGCCCGGGTGCGCCTAAGCGTAACGCCCCAGGGCACGGTGGGGTATTTCGCGGGGCGGCAGGTATTTGTGCCCGATACACTCTGGACCAAAGCTTTGACGCTTGATGCTACTGGGGAAACCCGCCTCAATCTTCCCGCCACCGTGCTTCCCGCCGCCGACCTTACCTACCAGGTGCGGGCTGCCTTTCTCAACGGCGACAACGAGCGGCGCGAGCAAACCCTAGCGGTACCCTACACCCTAGACGCCGGCCGCCTTATCCTGGAGCTGCGGCAAGACTCCGTAGTGGCCCGCTACCTCGTAGGCGACCAAGCTGAACCCCACGCGGCCACGCTGGACGTACTAGGCTTGCAGGCTACCGAGGCAGCGCCTCCGGTGCGGGGGGCTGTGCAGCTGCCCATTGCCTTTCCTGTGGATGCCCGTGCCACTGGCTACCGCCTCCGCGATGCGCAGGGCCGGGAGCTACGCTAGACTTGGACGAAGACGATGCCGGGCTGCTTCTGCGCTCCGACCGCACCCCCGACTCTGTGGTGCTGGCCATGGAAAACCCGCGCCGCCTCGCGTTCTGGTACTACCTGTACCGGGGCAACGAACTAGTGGATCGGGGGTTTGGGAGTACCCTGCAGCAGCGCCGCGCCGCGCCGGGAGCCGAGCCCTGGTACGTGTCGGTGCATTACTTCTGGGCGGGCGAGCTGCAGGCGGCGGAGTACAATGTGCCGCTTCCTCAGCACCGCCTGGTAGTGGAAGCCGAGCAGCCCGAGGTAGTGTACCCCGGCCAGCAAGTAGAGCTGCGCTATACCGTGCGCGACGGCCGTGGCCAGCCCGTGCCCCGCACCGACCTCACGGCCTATGCCTACACCAGTAAGTTTGAGAAGCCATCCACCCCGGAGCTCCCCAACTTCGAGCCGCCGGTGACGGGCCGTCTGTCGCGGCGCCGGTTTCAGCTGGGTGCCGCCTTCGGCAACGACCCCGCGGCAGCCACCCGACAAAAATTGGACTGGGGTGGCTGGCGACGGCGGCTCGGGCTAGACTCCCTGCGTTTCTACCAGTTCTTGTACCCCGATTATGGTGCCTTCTATGAGTACCAGCCTGCCCCGGGGGGTATCACTCAGTTCTCGCCCTTCGTGGTCGATTCGGGGCGGGTGCAGCCCACGGTGGCGGTGTACGTGGATGGGGTGCCCGTATTTGTGGCGGCCGTGAACCGGGAAGAACCCTTCGCGTTGGTAGCTGATAGTGGCTTTCACCAAGTGGCCATTCGCACCCCCAACCGCTTGGTAACCCTGCACAATGTGCACCTGCGGCACTTGCAGAAGCTTACCCTCAGCATCGACCCCAACCGTCCCTGCCATGAGTTGACTGTAGAAAAGCGCGGCAATCTTAGCGTTGAGGAGCAGCATAATTTGGAGCGCTTCCTGCTACTCGTGGATAAAGAAGAGGAGGATGAGCGGGTGCTGCTCCGCCAGGGTAACCGCTTGCAACCCCTGGGCGCTGGGCGACCCACTGTAAGCCGGCAGGGGGCTAGTATTGGCTCGTCGTCCAACTTCTACTACCACAGCTACACTGAGCGGCGCCCCTACCACATAGGTGGCCCTTTCCGGCCCGATTCCGTGTTGCTACGACGAACGGACGGTCTGCGCCGCCGCTTCTTGCTGGAGCCCCGCTACCGCTACACGCTAGAACCAGGACTGCTGAAATTGCGCTGCCTGCAGGGCAACGAATTCGGTGGGCTTGGTCAAGCCCTCGACTTCACGCAGTTCTCCTTGGCCGACTTTGCTTATACCGAGGCGGATATGCAGCCGCGCCCCGCTACTAACTACTATCGTGCGCCCCGCCCGGAGCCCCTTCTTACTACCCCTGGACATACGCCCGCGGGCCTGGGCCGCTTGATAGTGCGTCTGCCGAAGCCTACCCCGAACCCGCGGGAGAACCTGCCCACCGCGTATTACACCCTGCTTACCCGGCCCACCGACCCTAAGTTTGTGCGCCTGGAGCGCAATCTGCCCCAGACCATTCACGCCCTGCCTACGGGCCGTTACCGCCTGGCGCTGCTGCTGGCCGATAGCTCTGTGCTAGCTCCCGCTACGGAAGTAATGATTCAGCCAAACGGCGCTACCTATGTGCAACTGCAGCGCACGGATGTGCTGCCAGCAGTGGCCGGGGCTAAGACGCTACGGCGGCGCTTTGTGCGCTTAGTGCAGGAGCGTTTACCCAAGCTCCCGGCTGCCTCCAAGCAAATGCGGGAGGAACGCCGCGAGATTCAGGTAGTGGTTCCTGCTAGTCCTCAACCCGGCTGGCTGACCGTGCGCGGTCGGGTACTAGACCGGGCCAGCGGGGAGGGGCTACCTGGCGTAACGGTTCTGTTGAAGGGTACTACCATTGGGGTTGCCACAAGTGCCGATGGCAGCTTTACCTTATCGGTACCGCCTACCGGGGGCAAGCTGCTGTTTTCTTCCGTTGGGTATCAGATGGTAGAGCAGCCCGCCGATGGGCGTGACTTGGAGGTGAGCCTCGCGGCCGATACAAAGCAACTAAGTGAGGTAGTAGTAACCGGCTACGGCATCCAACGCCAGCGGGCCGCTGTTACGGGCTCCGTTGCCACCTTAGCAGCTACCGCTTTGCAGGGTAAAGTTGCTGGGGTGCAAATCAACGGAGCTACGGGCGCAGCAGGGGGCTCCGTGCTAATTCGCGGAAGCAGCACCGTCGTAGGTAGCCTTCAACCGTTGCTTCTCGTGGATGGCCTACCCTACGCGGGCCAGATAGCCGACATCAGCCCCGAGAATATTGCGGATATAAAGGTGCTGAAAGGGGAGCAAGCCGCTGCTACGTTTGGGTCTCGGGCCGTCAACGGGGTTGTTATCATCACCACCAAAAAAGGCATTGCGGGGCGGACGCCCGGTGGCCTGCACCCCGCCGCCGACGTTCTGGGACCCGACGGCTTGCCCGTGGCTGAGCGCGACCCGCGCCTATCTCTGCGCCGCCGCTTCTCCGATACGGGCTGGTGGCGTCCAACCTTGGTCACCGACGAGCAGGGGCAGGCCCGTACCACCGTTACCGTGCCCGATGATATTACCGGCTGGGATACCTTCGTGCTAGCTTCCGACGACCACGGCCGTTTGGGCAGCACCAGTGCCCTGCTTCGTTCGTTCAAGGCTTTGCTAGGAGAGTTGGCTACCCCACGCTTCCTTGTTCGGGGCGACCAGGCGCAGGTGGTTGGCAAAACGCTTAACTACTTGCCCGATACCGCGCAGGTTACTACCTCCTTTCGGGTAGGTGAGGGGCCCGAGCGCACCCAAGCTCACCGCGTAGCTACCGCCGTGCTTGATACGCTCACGCTGACGGCTCCGGGTAGCACTGACACCGACTCGGTGCAGGTGAGCTTCCGGTTGCGCCAGCCCAACGGCTACCAGGATGGGGAGCTGCGGACCATTCCGGTGTTGCCGGCCGGCAGTCTGGAGCAGGTAGGAACCTTTGCCGTACTCACGGCTACGGATACCACCGTGACCTGGCCCGCCCGCCCGGAGCTGGGACCCGTAACCATACGCCTGGAAAGCGACCCGTTGCCCGCTCTGCTAGAGGAAATTCGCCACGTGCAGCGCTACGCTTACCTGTGCAATGAGCAGGCTGCCTCCAAACTCAAGACCCTGCTGTTGGAGCAGCGCGTGCGCGACTTGCAGCACCAGCCTTTCACTGGCACCCGTGACGTTAACCGCCTGGTGCGGCGCTTGCTGGAAGGCCGACACCAGCCCGAAGGAATCTGGGGTACGTGGCCTACCTCACCGGGAAGCCCCTGGGCCACGCTGCACGTACTCGAAGCCCTGTTGCAAGCCCAGCAGCAAGGCTACAAAGTAGCTTTAAATCAGCCGCAGCTCATTAAGCCTCTCTTGCAGCAGTTAGATTATGCCTTCGCCGATGCGCATACCCGAACTTCCTTATCACTCACGCCCGCGGGCCAGGGCCTCGACGCCTTGTATTTTCGCTCCGATGATGACCGCATTCGTCTGCTGCAGGTATTACACCGTCTGGGTGCCACTCCCGATTTCCCGACCTACGTACGACGTTTGGAGCGGGAGCAAACAGGGCGCCAACCGCTTGACCGCTATTTGGCTTTGGCCAGCCTCCGCCAACAAGTAGGCATGCCGTATCAGCTGGATACGCTGCGCCGCTACCGCGTGCGCACTGAGCTGGGAGGTGTGTTTTACGCCGATACCTTGCGCCCGGGCACTTACTACCGCTACCTGCTGCCAGACCGCCTAGGAGCTACGTTGCTGGCCTACAAGCTGCTGCGCACCCAAGGAAAACAGCAGGCCGAGCTAATGCGCATTCGCACCTGGTTGCTCAACCAGCGCACCACGGCGGGGCACTGGAGCAGCACCTATGAAGCCGCGCAGATTCTGGAAACCATCCTGCCGGAGCTGTTGGTGCCAGGCAGCGGAGGACTCATGGCCCATGCCCAGCTCCGGGGCAGCCTAGCGCAGGAAGTCACCACGTTTCCCTTCACTGCCACGGTGCCTGCCGCGGCTGGTGCCCTTACCTTGCGCAAAGAAGGGGGGCTGCCGATATATGCCACTGCCTACCAGTCGTACTGGAACCCTACTCCCGAGGCCAAAGCCACACCTTTCCGGGTGCGCACGACCGTAGCTGGGCAGGAGGGAAGCCGCGTGCAACTTAAAGCCGGGCAACCCACTGAAGTGGTTGTGACGGTGGATGTTCCGGCCGAGGCTCGCTACGTGCTGCTGGAAGTGCCCATCCCGGCTGGCTGCTCCTACGGCGAGAAGGAGCGCGGGAACTACTTCGAGGTGCACCGCGAATACCTGCGCCACCAAGTGGGCATCTTTATGGATGTACTACCTGCCGGCCGCCACACCTTCCGGGTGGCCCTGCAGCCCCGCTACCGGGGACGCTACACCATCAACCCCGCCAAGGCGGAGATGATGTACTTCCCCACTAAGTTTGGCCGCTCCGTTAGTAAGCAGGCTGTAGTGAAGTAAGGCAACCTAATTGGGCGCTTGAAAGCAACACCTTAATAAAAGTTACTCCTACGTCTGCCAGAGTCACTTATTCCCAGAGACAGCTAGTCCTCTACCTATTTTGCTTCGTCGTTGCTTAGCAGAATAGGTAGAGGAATAGCTATTCATAGGATAGGGACTGAGTTAGGCTGCTCTCTTTCTATAAATACGGGGATTCTGCTGCTGATTTTCAGGGGGAAGTCAGCCAAGTACCTTGCGCTGCCAGTGCGCTGCGTAGTTTTGCTTCTCATCCGTATTTCGTTTGTATGCCGTTCTCCTTATTACTGTTTGATTACGATGGTACCTTGTGCGACACCCGCAGCGCCATCACGCACGCCCTGCGCCGCACCTTCCAAGAGCTAAACCACCCCGAGCCACTGGCTCCAATACTCGAAGGCCTCGTGCAACGGGGCCTCCCCCTGGCCGACACGCTACGAGAGTTGCACTTGCCCAGCACCGCGCCGCTACCTCCGGAGTGGCTCACTACCTACCGCGCCCTCTACACTGCAGAGGCAGAAGCGCTAGTAACGCCTTTCCCTGGTGCTACCGAAACCCTGGCAGCTGCCGTGGACCAGGGGCACACGGTGGTTATCCTCAGCAACAAAAGCCTGGCTATCCTCGAGAATTCACTGCGCCGCCTGGGCTTAGACAGCTATGCCAGCCTCGTGCTCGGCGACGACCCCACGGCCCAGCCAGTGCTGCCCCTCAAGCCCGATCCGGCCCTATTCACCCAGCGCGTTCAGCCGCGCTTCCCATCGGTTGATCTTTCCGAAGTACTGATGATTGGGGACACGACTACCGACCTGCGCTTTGCCCAGAACTGCGGTATTGCATCCTGCTGGGCTAGTTTCGGCTTTGGTGTAGCAGCCGACTGTGCTGCGCTGCATCCTACCTACCGCATCAATTCTCTCTCCGAATTACTCCCACTAATTGCCGATTCTGCGGCCCACAACGCATGACGACGGTATCTAGTGTAGAAGCCCAGGTGCGGGCCGCCCTGCTGGGTTTGGCAGTAGGTGATGCCTTGGGCGTCCCAGTAGAGTTTCAGAGCCGGGCCGCCCGCCGCCTCGACCCCGTAGTGCACATGCGCGCTTATGGCACTCACCAGCAGCCCGCCGGCACTTGGTCTGATGATGCCTCCCTTACCTTTTGCTTAGCGGAAGCTATTGCCGCTGGTTTCTCCGTGAGAAAAGTGGCCGAGAACTGCTGTCGGTGGTACTACCAAAACTTCTGGACTCCTCACGGCACCGTATTCGACATTGGCATCACCACGCGGGAGGCTATTCAGTGCATGAAATCAGATGATAATCTCATCCTGGCCGGGGGTACCGATGAGTACAGCAACGGCAACGGCTCCCTGATGCGGATTCTACCCCTCGCATTTTATCAACCAGAAGCCCCGCTAGAAATCCGGTTTCAGCAAATTGCCGATGTGTCGGCCATCACGCACGGGCATATCCGCTCGGCGGTGGCGTGCTTTCTGTACTTGGAAATGGCGACTTACCTCCGTGCGGGGTTAACGCCCGCGGCGGCCTATGCGCAGCTGTGCCAAGAGGCGCCCGCACACTTATCGCAACTACATGTTCCGGCTCCCGAAGTCGCCCATTTTAAGTCCGTACTCAGTGGTGCTCTAGCCGATCTTCCCGCGCAACTCATCAATAGCGGTGGCTACGTACTCCACACCCTGGAAGCTGCTCTCTGGTGCCTACTGCGTTTCGAATCCTTTCCAGAAACTGTGTTAGCAGCCGTTAACCTAGGAGATGACACGGATACCACGGGCGCCGTAACCGGTGGTCTGGCCGGCCTATACTACGGTGAAGCCGCCATTCCAACCGATTGGCTGAAGCCCCTGGCGCGCCGCACCAATATAGAAGACTTAGCGTATCGCTTAGCAGCAGCGCTTTAGGCAAGAGTAGGACATGAAAAAGCCCCAACTTCAAAAGAAGCTGGGGCTTTTTGCGGTCCGGACGGGACTCGAACCCGCGACCTCCGCCGTGACAGGGCGGCATTCTAACCAACTGAACTACCGAACCGTTTATCGAACTACTCGGGCCGAATACCCTTCCGTTTTGATGATGCAAATATAGAAGGCTGTTTTTGATCGTACAAACAGAAATCAGGCTTTATGGATAATAGGAGGGGTTTTGAGAATGGTATTGTTCTGTCACTAAACGGGATAGCACCAGAAAAAAAACTTGAAATTTTTTTCTGGCCCTCTCTTTTGAAGCTGCCTAGCGCCCCCTTCAGAGCTATGCTGGCTCCTAAGTTTTAGCTGAGCTAGGCAAGCATTAGGTGGGGCCGTAGGAAAGAAGGTAAAAGCAAAAGGCCCTTCAGAGAAATCTGAAGGGCCTTTGCGGTCCGGACGGGACTCGAACCCGCGACCTCCGCCGTGACAGGGCGGCATTCTAACCAACTGAACTACCGAACCAGTTTACTTTAACTGAGAAGCCGTGTGCTTTCCGTTATTGTGATGCAAAAGTAGAGGGCTAGGTTGGACTGTGCAACACTCCCGACAAAAAAGACAGAAAAAAGAACGGGATGAAATTGTTTTTAGCTGGGTTTCAGGCAGAAAAAAATTTGAAAAATTCCAGTGGGGACGTTCGTGCACTGTGTGCACGGCTTCGCTTACCTTTGCTTCCTTCTCAATCCTACCCTTCGCACCTTCAAGACGCACTCGCCCGTGGCAATGCTACTCGATTTTGAACAACCAATTGCCGCTCTCGAAGGCAAGCTCCGCGAAATGCAACAACTGGCCCTCGATAGCCAAGTAGATGTTTCGGAAGCGGTAACGGCCCTCGAAGCAAAAATTAAAGCCCTTAAAAAGGAAACGTACCAGAACCTGACCCGCTGGCAGCGCGTGCAGCTTTCCCGTCACCCCGACCGGCCGTATACTCTCGATTATATTGAGGGCATGACCGAAAAGTTTATTGAGCTACACGGCGACCGAACCGTGGCCGATGACAAGGCTATGGTGGGAGGCTTTGCCGAATTGGACGGCCGCTCGGTTATGTTTATTGGACAGCAGAAGGGCCGCAACACAAAGCAGCGGCAGTTCCGCAACTTTGGCATGCCTAATCCCGAGGGATACCGGAAGGCTTTGCGCCTGATGAAGCTGGCCGAAAAATTCGGTAAACCTATTGTAACGCTGATTGATACGCCCGGCGCATTCCCAGGCCTGGAAGCTGAGGAACGGGGCCAAGGGGAAGCCATTGCGCGCAACCTGAAAGAAATGTTTCTGCTCAAGGTGCCCGTTATCTGTATTATCATTGGCGAAGGAGCTTCGGGCGGAGCCTTGGGCATTGCCATCGGCGACCGGGTGATGATGCT
This sequence comes from Hymenobacter sp. AT01-02, assembly GCF_000961955.2. Taxonomy (NCBI): domain Bacteria; kingdom Pseudomonadati; phylum Bacteroidota; class Cytophagia; order Cytophagales; family Hymenobacteraceae; genus Hymenobacter; species Hymenobacter sp. AT01-02. The sequence goes on along the minus strand of NZ_JZIR02000041.1, from coordinate 7,594 downwards.
GGAGAACACCTGGTATTCAGTGATTTCGCCGGAGTCGTGCAGCAGTATTTTGTGGCGCAGCTGGGATTACAAGGAGCAAGCAGCCGAAGCGCTCAAGCTCACCGCTACTGACATGCTCACGGCTGGTTTGGTAGATGGCATCGTGAAGGAACCCCTTGGTGGTGCCCACACGGATGCTGCGGCCATGATCAAAACCTTAAAAAAGACCATCCTCAAAACACTGGACGAGCTGGAGGCGCTACCCCACGAAGAGCGAATCAGCCAGCGCATCGACAAGTTTTCGAACATGGGAGTGGTAGTAGAATAAGTAGTACCCCCTGCATAAGAACGTCATGCGACGTGCACCCAACGCACTAGTTTCGCTGCTACTCTCAAGATAGTTAGCAGAAGGGTAGGGCGAAGTGGTAGCGCGCCGCATGACGTTCTTATTTTATTTCTTAGCTCCCGGTTTACACGTCCTTTCTCCCATACTACCTCCCACCCAATGACTGTTCATACCCTTAATACCGGCCTGTTCAAGCTTGATGGCGGCGCCATGTTTGGCGTAGTACCCAAGAGCATGTGGCACAAACTCAACCCCGCCGACGATAATAATATGTGCACCTGGGCCATGCGCTGCCTGCTAATTGAGGATGGGAACCGGTTGATTTTGGTAGACACGGGCATTGGCGATAAGCAGGACCAGAAGTTTCGGGGGCACTTCTACTTGCACGGCGACGATACTCTAGAGAACTCACTGCGGCAGTTGGGGTTCACCTCCTCCGATATTACCGATGTTTTCCTGACGCACTTGCACTTCGACCATTGTGGGGGCGCCGTGGTGCGTACGCCCGATGACAAACTGCAACTTGCTTTTTCCAACGCAACGTACTGGAGCAACCAAAACCATTGGGACTGGGCCGTGACGCCCAACCCCCGCGAAAAGGCTAGCTTCCTTAAGGAAAATATTCTGCCCATTCAGGAAAGCGGGCAGTTGCGCTTCCTCGACCCCGCAACCCAGCTTCCCGGCGAACTGACGAGCCTGCGGGAAATTATCTTCGCCGATGGTCATACAGAGAAGATGATGGTGCCGCTGATTGACTATAAGGGCCGGACGCTGGCTTTCATGGCGGATCTGCTGCCTAGTGCGGCCCACGTGCCGTTGCCCTACGTGATGAGCTACGACATGCGCCCTCTGGTGACACTGGATGAAAAGGAGCGGGTTTTGCGGCGGGCCGCCGACGAAAACTGGGTGCTAGTGCTAGAGCACGATGCCCATACGGAATGCATTACCGTACAGCACACCGAAAAAGGCGTACGCGTGGCGGAAACCTTGAAGCTGGCTGACCTGTAGCGCTGGCTGCCAGTAAAGCAAGTGCCCGCTTGGTGCTAACGTTCTATCCGTGGTAGCCGTTAGAGCATCAACGGTGCTTGTATGCCTACTCAAACCTCATATTATGCTAGGAGTGGCCCTTTCCGGAGGCGGAGCGCGCGGTATTGCGCATTTGGGCGTGCTGGCTGCCTTTGATGAACTTGCCTTACCCATTAGCCGGTTGGCTGGCGTATCGTCGGGGGCTATTGCGGCTGCCTTCTACGCGGCTGGGGTGCCGCCACGCGAAATTCTGCGCTTATTTCAGGCCGTGAACATTACCCGGCTTACCCGCGTAGCCCTGAGCCGCTACGGGCTATTTCGCATTGACGCCGTGGGTACCTTATTCGAACGTCATTTAGGTGCCAACTGCACGTTTGAGCAGCTTCGCTTGCCCGTCACCCTAGTTGCTACCGACTTGGTAGAGGGAACCTCCGTGCGCTTTTCCAGCGGGCCACTGCTGCCGCCCCTCCTAGCCACGGCGGCCGTTCCCATTTTATTTCGGCCGGTAGAATACCAGGGCCGACAGCTAGTGGATGGCGGCTTGCTCAACAACTTACCGGTAGAGTCCCTACTCGACGCGCACCAGCCTGATTTGCGCGTGATTGGGGTGCATTGCAATCCGCCCAATCCGCACGCGCAGTTCAACAATCTGCGGGGAGTTATTGAGCGGACCCTGAACCTTGCCATTGGAGGCAATACCCTGCTGAGCAAGCAACAGTGCCACCTGCTGTTGGAGCCACCCGAGCTACGCCGCTTTCGGACGATGAGCTACCGCCGCGCCCCCGAGCTGTTCGACATCGGCTACCACTATACCATGAGCAGGGCGGACGAGCTAACAGCACTTTTGCAATTCAACTGAGCAGCCACACCACGCAGACACTACAATTTTCCTAGCTTTGAAGACCGGCCGCCGCCTGGCCGCTTCAATTACTTTTTTCCTCGCATGGCGCGCAAAACCTCTACCTTCTGGTATTACGTTTCTAAAGCTATTTTCAAGGTTGCTGGTTGGAAACTGGCTAGCCAAGTGCCACCTGGCATTCCCAAAAGCATGATGATTGCGGCCCCGCACACCAGCAACTGGGACTTTATCATGGCCCGGGCGGCTTTCTTCTTAATGGACGTAGACGTAAAGCTGACCATTAAGAAAGAGTGGACGGATGCTCCCATTCTGGGGCCGTTGGTCCGTAGCTTGGGTGGCTTGGCCGTTGACCGGAGCAGAAACAACAGCCTCGTGGATGGTATGGTACAGCTGTTTCGCGAGCGGGAGGAGCTAGTTATCCTGATTACGCCCGAGGGTACCCGCAAATACCAGCCGAAGTGGCGCAAGGGGTTTTACCACGCTGCCCTCGGTGCAGGAGTGCCTATTCTGTTGGGTTTCCTCGACTATAAAAACAAAGAAGCCGGCGTGGGTGGCCCCATTTATCCTACGGGCAACTATGAGGCTGACTTAGAAAAAATTCAGGCGTTTTATCGTACCAAAGCTGGTCGTTTCCCCGACCAGGGCGTACGCTAGGAGAGCGAGGCGGGCGTCGGAAATTCGCCAAGCGCTACCGTATCTTACCTGTACATTGTGTTGCCGTACACCGATGGAAAAGCTGCAGACGCTGAGCTGGATTCTGATAGGGCTGGTCGTATTTATCTGGCGCATGGTGCAAAAGGCCAAGGCCACAACGGAGCGTGAGCGGCGGGAACGAAAGTTTTCTCGGCCGGATGCTAGTGGCCGTCCCCGACCCGTAGCCCCATTGCCCGTTACCTCGTTCGAGGAGATGCTCCGGCAAATGCAAACCCAGAACCGGGGCGAACAGCCCGCACCCGTAGCCACCGAAACGACTATGGGCGGGCGCCCCGTACCGAGCCCACGCAGCCAGGAGCGTACAGACATTGCGGCTCCTTCCTTAGAAAAGCCCGTGCTAACTCGCTCGTTAGAGGGCCCCACGCCCGAAGTCCGCCGCGCAACTCCGTTGGCCCCAGCTGGTAAAACTCCCTTACCCAGTTATCGGCTCCAGGAGCAAACCCGTGCAACGGAAGCCGCGGCCCGCTCCATTGCCGACCGTCTGCGCAACCCCGCTGATTTGCGCGCTGCCTTCGTTCTAGGCGAAATTTTACAGCGGAAATTCTAAGTACCTCCCCAGATAGTCCAAACCTAGATTTACAGCGCCAATATTATCACCAAATAAGAGAGCCCCAGCAAGACCGATTATCGTTTGCTGGGGCTCTCTTATTTAGTATATATCTGTCAGAATGTTAAATGCTTAATCTTGGGTGAGGGCGTAGGTGACAAGGTTGGCTCCCATTTTTAAGGCGGCTTCGTGCGTTGCCGGAGTATCTTCAGGGTAGGTGCCCAAGTCTTCCCAGCCGTTGCCTAGGTCGCACTCAAAGCTGTAGAAGCATACCAACCGGCCCTTGTAGAGCAACCCGAACCCTTGGGGGCGCTTGCCTTCGTGTTCGTGCACTTTAGGCAGACCCCGCGGGAACTGGAATTTTTGGTGGTAGATAGGGTGCGTGAAGGGCAACTCTACAAACTCCAGCTCCGGAAAAACCTTCTTCATCTCGGGGCGATAAATTTATCCAGCCCGTAATTATCATCGATGTGCAGGAAGCCGCCACCCATTAGGTAGCGACGAAGGTTGCGGGCCTCCGCATCCGTGAAGGACACGTTACCGTGGCCCGTCATGTGAATGAAAGGGTAGGTCAGAAGCTCCGGCGAATCTAGCTCTACGGTGGCTTCCTCCGGGTTAATATTAGCCTTGAGGGTCTGGTTGCAGAAGCGAATCAGGTTGGGTAGACTAGTCTTGTTGGCGTACCAGTCGCCGCCGCCGCCATAGTGTAGCTTAGCAATGCGGAAGCTGGGTGCAACCGGTGCCGCGGCCGTGAGCAGGAGCAAAAAAATGCCAGGTACAAGTATTTGAGCATACGTAGAGGCAGCAGTCGGGACGGAAAAGAGTACTTGGGGAAGGGAGGAAAAGCCCTTGGTTTGGAGTTTCCTCATCTTATTCTACCGAATTACACGCGCGGTGCGAACATAGTTCGAGTTACGGCTTGCTAGCTAGCTCTCGTGCCACGTGCACGGTGTGCACTGCTGCCAGTGCGGCCGTTTCGGTGCGAAGGCGGGAGGTGCCCAGCGTTACGGGCCGAATTCCTCGGCTAAAAGCCGCTTGTATTTCCTCGGGAGTAAAGTCGCCTTCGGGACCAATAAGGATGCAGCAGCTTGCCCCATCTGCGGCTACGTAGGCGAGCGGCGTCCGTTCCCCATCTTCAAGGTGAGCAATGAAGGTGGTTTCTGGAGGTATTGTGGGCAGGAAGCGGCTGAAATCGGTTAGGTCAGCTAACACGGGTAGCCACGCTTGCCCCGACTGTTTCAGGGCGCTAACCGCAATTTTCTCTAGGCGGTCTAGCTTTAGTTCCCGTCGCTCAGAGCGGGCGCAACGCAAAAAACTAATCGTCTGAACGCCTATTTCGGTGGCTTTCTCCACCAGCCATTCCATGCGGTCGAGGTTTTTGGTGGGAGCCACAGCTACGTGCACTTGGTAAGTAGGGCGGGGCACCTGCTGCTCCTGCAAAATGCGCAGCTGGCAGCGCTTAGGATTTGCGTCGGCTACCTCGGCGGCATATACCCCGCCCGCACCATTAACCAAGACTACTGCATCGCCAGGGCTGAGGCGAAGTACGCGCACGGCGTGCTTGCTTTCATCCTCGGGCAACGTGTAGGTAGTGGGTTGAGTGAGGTCGGGGGCGTAAAATGTATGCGGCATAAAGCAAAGCTACGGCGAATCGGAAAAGCAGACCAGGTAGAAACTAAGCTGGCTGCATGGGTTGGTTGAGTACGAGCCGGTTAAGCTCAGGGTAGGAGACAAATAGCCCAAATCTTGCCCCTGGCTCAACCAGACGTAAGCTCGGGAGCTACGTATGAAGAGCCTATTCTTTCACCTGCAACTACTCGTACGATGGCTGTTAAACTCAAAAAACTCAAAGACCAAACCATAGTTATTACGGGCGCCTCATCGGGCATTGGACTCGTTACGGCCCGGATGGCGGCCAAGGCTGGCGCTAAGCTTGTGCTAGCAGCCCGTAGCGAAGATGCGCTGCGGCAACTCACCAACGAAATTAAGCAGGCCGGGGGCCAAGCTACGTATGTAGTCGCCGACGTTAGTAAGCCCGAAGAAGTGAAGCGCCTAGCTGCTGAGGCTACCTCTGCCTTCGGCGGCTTCGATACGTGGATCAACAACGCGGGGGTGTCTATCTACGGTAAAATAGAGGAAGTGCCGCTGGAAGATATGCGCCAGCTGTTCGAGGTAAACTTTTGGGGACTAGTAAATGGCTCGTTGGAAGCGGTGAAGCATTTGAAGGGCAAGGGCGGAGCTATCATCAACGTCGGTAGCATCTTATCGGACATTACGGCTATTCTGCAAACGATATACAGCGCCAGCAAGCACGCCGTGAAAGGCTTCACGGATGGCTTGCGGATGGAGCTGGAAATGGACGAAGCCCCCATTTCTGTCACGCTGATTCAGCCGGCCGCCATTGATACGCCTTACCCAATTCACGCCAAGAACTTCATGGAGCGGGAAGCCAAGCACGCTCCGCCCGCCTACGCACCTGAAACGGTAGCGCGCGCCATTCTGCATTGTGCTGCTACATCGGAGCGCGACGTAGTGGTTGGCGGCGGCGGTAAAGCCATGATTGGTATGAACCGCTGGACACCTGCGCTCCTCGATCAGTTTATGGAAAAGTCCTTCTCTAAGCAGGAAAAAGCCGACTATCCGCCCCGTCCGCTTCAGCAAAATGGCCTCGACCGGCCCGTAGGGAGCCTAGAGGAGCGGGGCAACTATCCCGGCCATACCCGCGAAACCAGTTACTACACCGAAGCTGCAACGGCCGGTAGCCCTAAGCTCCGCACTGCCTTAGTACTTGGTGCCGGGGCAGGCGTAGTGCTGGCGGCCTGGTTAGGCAAAAACAAGCGCGCAAACGGCACCAGCAACTAGCACCCGCCTGTGACGAACCCAACATAAAAAGCCCCCACCAGCTAAAGTTGGTGGGGGCTTTTTAATGCCTGAAAATGCACCAGCGTTTACTATCCTAATACGTCGTTAAGCAGTCCGGCCAAGCGGATGCCAGCTTCTACAATGCGCTGGCGCATTAGGTCGGCGTGGGCAGGGTAGTAGCGGTAATCTACATCGGTGCCATTGGGTACTTCCTGGTAGATCTTCTCGCAAGCCGAGTAGGACTCCCACAACCACTGGTCGGGAGCTGTCGACTGCATAACCTTGACGTCGCGACGGCGCAGCGTTTTGTCGTACTGCAAAGCCATTTCCGTATAGGAAAGTCCTTGATAATCAATCAGGCCACTATCCCAGAGGCTGTGTAGGTTGGTGTCCTTGCCCCGGTACTTAATTTTGATATCGTTGCCACCCTTGTCTTCGGCGTGGCCGGCGTGCAAGGGCTGATGCACATCACCCACTATATGCACCACAAACTTGAGCGCCATTGCCCGCTCTGCCGGAGTCTTGCTGGCATCTGTCAGCTCGCGCAGCTTGGCTAGCAGCACGTTGTAAGCGTTTGGCGTAGTCTGAGCCTTTAGATCCTGCAAGTATTGGCTTTGGGCCAAGCCCGAAGCCGTGTTGACGTAGTGCCAGGGCGCCGTATCCTTAAACTCAGGGTAGAAGCGGATTTCATCTGGCCAGGTGCTCACAAGCGTCAGGGTTTCAGTACCTAGCAGGCGCTTCACCTGCTCTTGGGCCCGGTGGTTCAAATGGCGTTCGGCAATCTTACCGATGGCGCGGTGGCCATCAACTCCCCAAGCCCATAAGCTCAGCGGCGAGAGAAACAGAAAAAGCAGCGGCAGAAGGCGCTTACGCATACGAAAATTACGGAAAGTGAAATTAGGGCGGCAAATTACTGATTTAACTGCCGCCGATGCGCATTAAGAAAAAGCTACCCGCGTACGAGATATACAAGCTAGTTTATGACCCGGGTTCTGCCTAGGTTCTAAGTAACACGCACGCTATACTTTGCTCTAGTCAAAAGTTGACATAAAAAAGCCCGTGGAGCAACCCACGGGCTTTTTTTAGTAAGCGAAGAATATGGAATAGTAGACTACACGGCAACCGCCACGGTGGGGGCGCCGGCCAGGATGTCGGCAGTGGCGAAGTCGGCAAATTTGTGGAAGTTAGCCACAAACCGCTCGGCCAGTTCGGCGGCCGTTTTGTCGTAGGCCTCCACGTCGGCCCAGGTCTGGCGCGGGTC